>CAMDVZ010000155.1 GCA_945878895.1 Caenispirillum bisanense
CCGGGCAACCGACCCAGAAGCTCCTGGCCGATCGCCGCGGCGATCCGTTGAATCCCGCCCATTCGAAAATCTCCGCCGGTTCTGAAGGCGGACTCCTCGAATCACATTCCGATTCCTCGAGGCAAGGATTTTCTGATAGGTGGCAAGGAGTCGTGTTCGCGGGTCGTCGCGCGCCAACTTGCCGACCGCCTCTTTTCGCGCGACGCTGCCGAACCGAAACGGAGAAACGTCATGCGCCGGCACATCGTCTGCCTCACCTTCGACCACGACCATATGTCGGGCTTCATCGCGCGCGGCATGACGACGCCAACCGCCATATCGCGCGGCGAGTACGATCTCGTGGCGATCCCGCGCATCGTCGAGCTGCTCGCGCGCTACGACGTGAAGGCCACGTTCTTCACGCCTGGCCACACCATCGAAAGCGCGCCGAAGTCGGTCGAGTATTACGTCGCCGCCGGCCACGAACTGGCCCATCACGGCTGGACGCACCGCCTCCCCGTCAATCTCTCGCGCGAGGAGGAAGAGGAGGAAATCGTCCGCGGCAACGAGGCCATCCGCAAGATCAGCGGACGGCTTGCGCGCGGCTATCGCTCGCCCGCCTGGGACCTCAGTCCACACAGCATCGATCTGCTGCTCGAGCACGGCATGCTCTACGACAGCTCGATGATGGGCCACGACTACGACTGCTACTACGCCCGCCAGGGCGACGTCGCGGAGCTGCTGACTCCGTTCAAACCGGGAACCCCGACGAAGCTGCTGGAGATGCCCATCAGCTGGTCGCTCGACGACTACCCCCACTTCGAATACATGCGCCTGCCCAACGGCAGCGTCATGCCTGGCCTGATGAACGCCAACGCCGTGCTGGAGAACTTCGTCGACGACTACACCTACATGACGCGCCTCCAGGATCGCGGCATCCTGACCTACACGTTCCATCCGCACGTGATTGGCCGCGGTCATCGAATGATGATGCTGGAGCGACTCATCCACCGCCTGCTCGAAGGCGGCGCGGTCTTCATGACGATGGAGGACGCCATGGCCGAATGGAAATCCTGGCGGGCCTCCACCTGACCCCACGCTTCCCCATACCTCTCGAACCACTGGAAACCCGCGATGCGCCGCAACAAGTTCCGCGAACTGCTGAAGGCCGGCAAACCCACGCTCGGCACCCACACGCTCTCGGCGTGGCCGACCCTGGTCGAGCTGATCGGCCAGACCGGCATGTACGACTATGTCGAGTTCACCGCCGAATACGCGCCGTTCGACCTGCACGACCTCGACAATCTCGGCCGCGCGCTGGAGCTGTCGGACCTCGTGGGCATGATGAAGGTCGAGCAGACGCAATGGACGCACCAGGCGATGCGCGCCATCGGCTCGGGCTTCCAGAGCATCCTGTTCGCCGACATTCGCACCCGGGAGGACGCCGTCGCCTGCGTCCAGGCCGTGCGCGCCGAATCGCCCCGCACGCGGGGCCTGCACGGCGTCGGCATGCGCCGCGACGTCGGCACCGTGCGCGAGGCCGGCACGCCTGCCTTCGTGAAAGCACTCGACGACGTCGTCGTCGCCATCATGGTCGAGAAGCGGCAGTGCGTGGAGGATCTCGACGCGATCCTCGCGACGCCCGGCATCGACATGGTCCAGTTCGGTCCCGCCGACTACGCCATGAGCATCGGCCAGGCCGGCAACCGCGCCCATCCCGACGTCGTGGCGGCCGAGCGCAAGACCATCGAAACGGCACTACGCCTCGGCATCCATCCCCGCGTCGAGCTCGGCGATCCATCGCAAGCCGAGCCCTACCTGAAGATGGGCGTGAAGCACTTCTGCATCGGCTGGGACGTTTCGATCCTGCTGGGCTGGTGGCGCGCCAACGGCGAGACGATGCGGGGCATGTTGCCGGACGCGAAGGCCGGCGCGGCCGCGAAGAAGGCAGCAGCCAAAGGCGCCTCCCGACGCGGCATCTATCGCTGAGCGGTCAGACGAGCGCGGTCCGGATCGTGCGGCAGATGGTGACCATCTTGCCGATCGGATGATCGACGAACATCCGGACCGCCGCCATGGCCTCCGCACTCGACGGCAGCGCGATTTCGGGCACGACGACGTCGCGCGCCAGAACGCGCGCGCGGTCGCGAGGTTGGCGGCGATGGCGTCGCCGAGTTCACCCGAGTCCGCGGCGGCCCCGAGTGCCGCCCAGACGAGCGACAGGAACGGCGGCCAGTGCGCCAGATGCCGGTACATGCTGGCGACGACGCGGCCACCATCCCGCTCGCCCAGACGGTTCAGGCGCAACACCAGAGACCATGTCGCGGTCGAAACGTCGGCCGCCGACAGCAGCCGCGGCAACGCCTCGTCGATGCCCCCCGCACCCCCCGCGACCGCCGCCTTGCCGCCTGCCGCGACGTCGCCGGTCGCCCGGGCCGCCAGCGCCGACAAGGCGATCAGGTTCATCGTGTTGCTGCGGTCGTAGCTCGCCAGCACGCGGCGGATCGACTCGAGTGCCGCCTCGTCCAGCCCCGCTCCGGTCAACACATCGGCCGGCAGGCGCCCGACCGGAGGTAGCGACATCGCCGTCCGCAAGCGTTCGGCCTCGCCTTCGATGGCGCCCGAAACATAAAGCGGTCGCACCGCGCTCCACGCCCAGGGCAACGCACCATCCATCGTCGCGAGATGGCGCCAGATCAGGTTGACGACCGGAACGCCCAGCGTCGCGCGGATGTCGGCGTAGAGATCGGCGATCTCGCCGGTCGCCGCCTGCTCCGTGACGGCTGCGACCGGATCGCTCATTCGGCGGCCTTCGCGGAATCCTGACCCTGCACGGTGAAGAACGAAGCGGTCTTCGGCTGGTTGGGCAACTCGATCCGGCCTTCGGTCAGGCGCGCGAAACGCGCCGGCTTGCCGCGCACGATCTCGCCTTCGTGCAGGTTCGGCATCGGGTTGCGGGCGATCGGAACGGCGTCGGCCGCCGTATAGACGCAGATATAGAGACCGCGCGCGTTGTTGCCCCGGTTTGGCTCGGAGCCGTGCGCTAGTTTCGTGTGCATCAGACACACGCTGCCGGCCGGGCCGTATGCGGGAATGCTCCGGTTCTTCAGCTCGTCCTCCAGCGCCGGCGACACCGCGCCCGTGAAGCGTTCGCCGTCGAACAGCGAATGCATGGGGCCACGATGGGAACCCGGCACCACCGTCAACGCGCCGTTGCTGGCGTCGATGTCGTCGAGGAACAGAAGTGCCGTGACGATGTCGTCGTTGGTGTGCGGCGTGTAGGCGAAGTCCTGGTGGTACAGGACCTCGGTGCGCGCGCCGGTCAGTTTCAGGTTGATCTTGCAATGGTGGAACTTGACGTCCGGTCCGATCAGGTCCGCGACCATGTCGACCACGCGGGCCTCACGCATGACCTCGAGGTACGCCGGCGAGATGTCGGAGGGGTTGTTGATCCGGCGCAGCGCCGGATGTTCCGCGCTGTGCTCCGTGCCCATGTCGAAACGCGGCCGGCCGTCGATCGTCGGCGTCCCGAACGGCGCGCGATGCGCCCGGCTCTCGTCGACCCACGCCGCGATCTCGGCTCGCAGCGCTGCCAGCTGCGTCGCCGTCACCGCGTTCTCGGCCACGAGATACCCATCGCGCCAGAACGCATCGATCTGGGTCTGGTCGAGCGCCGTCATGCCTAGTCTCCGGTCATGCAAAGAAGGTCAGTTTGGCCTCCGCGCGCTGGTCAGCGCAAGCGCGACGGCGACGTCAGGGCCGCATGAATACCTGATCCTCGTCGTCGATGTTCTCGGCCTGGGACGCCAGCTCGGCGGCGATCGCTTCGGTCGAGCAGGTCTCCTTCAGTATGCGCACGGCCTCGGAGATCAGGTTGCGCGCAACCACGTCGCGACCGACGGACTGCGCCGCGGCCTCCGCGAGCGCCGCCTCGACATGTCGGGCCACCATTGCATAGGCGCTCATCGTCTTGTTCCTCCGGAGGGTTTCTCGCGGTCTGGTCGCCGAGGTCGACGTGCCGGTCGCTGCGCCAGATCAAGCCAATCCGGCAAACCGATCCCGCTTGCGGCCAGCACGGCGATCAGTTGCCGGGCGCGAGGCTGATCCCGATCTCCTGCGGATACACGTAGCTGCGCGCGTCGACCGTCCGGTCGGCCGGCGACGCCGCGCGACCGAATTCGTTGGTCCAGCCGCTGCCGGCGAATCCCGGCACGGCCGACGCCGACGTCGTCTGATAGCCGAGTGCCGAGCAAGCTACGATGATCGGCGTCAGCCCACGCGGCACGCGCACGAACGCCGGTGTCGCGGTTATCGTTCCGATCTGTTGCCCGGCCCGGTCGAGCGTGCACGACGCCCCCGCCGGCTCGGTGATCACGCGAACGAGCTGATCCGGCGCGCGCGTGTCGGCGCAGGCGCCAACCAGCCCCGCAATAGCAATGGCCAGGAACTTGCGCATCTGTTCGGTCTCCTCGCGCGGCCCGACGGAGGGCCACGACCGTCTATATCGGCAGCCGCCGGAATATCGCATAGGGCAGATTGCGGATGATCGCCATGATCCAGAACCAGAGCGACGAGTGATAGATTTCGCCGGCCTTTCCGGCCGCGGCGAATGCGAAGACCCGGCGGCCCAGCGACTCCGGCGTCGAGACGAGCGGGCCACCCTTGAGCAATCCCCACGTCATGCCGGTGTCCACGAAGCCCAACTTCACCGACACCACCTTCACGCCGGCCGGCTCCAGCCTTGCCCGCAGCCCTTGAAGGAACGTCGCCATCGCTGCCTTGGCCGATCCGTAGACGAAATTGGAGGCCCGGCCCCTGTCGCCCGCGACCGACCCGAGCACCACGACGCTGCCCGCCCGCCGTCGCTCCAGCGCCGGCAGCAAGCACAGGATGGTGAAGGCGGTGGCGGCGTAGTTACTGGCCACGACCTCGTCGATCAGCTCCGGTCGCGCCTCGATGTCGGCCTGCGCGGGCATGCTGCCGACCGCGACGAACAGGTTCAGGACATCGTTCGCCGGAACATCGAGAGCCGACACGAGGGCCTTCTGCGTCGGGCGATCTCCCGCGTCCCACGGCACGACCGCGACGCTGGCGGCGCCCCGGACCCGGAGATCCAGCGCCGTCCGTTCCATGTCGGCGATGTCGCGGCCGGCCAGCACCAGCGAGGCCCCCGTCGCCGCGGCCTCGCGGGCGAAGGCACGCGCGATGGGCGAGGAGGCGCCGAGAATGGCCCAGACGCGGCGGCTCACGGCTTGCCTCCACCGCGAATATCGAGCCGGCGCGACAGCGACGATCCCAGCCGTCGGTGCGGATCGACCCGTTCGACGACCGCGCGGAATTCGTCGAGGCGCGGATACATGGCGCGGAAGCCATCGGCCGACAGACAGCTGTCCTTCGCGAGATAGATCCGGCCGCCGTGGTTGCGCGTGATCCGTTCCATGTCGGCCAGAAGATCGAGCGTGCCGGCGCGTTCGGGAAAATCGAGCGCCAGCAGGTAGCCCGGCATCGGAAACGACAATGGCCCGGGTCCCGCCGCGCCCATGCCCTTGAGCACCGCCAGGAACGATCCCGCGCGCGAGGCCGACACACGCTCCAGCAACTGGCGCAAGGCACGCTCGCCGTCGGCGCGCGGCACCACGCACTGGAACTGGCGGAAGCCGCGGCGGCCATACATCCGGTTCCAGTCATGGATGGCATCGAGCGGAAACAGGAACGAATCGTAGCGGCGTTTGCGGCTGCGCCCCGCCGCCGGCACCCGCGACCACCAGAGCGCGTTGAACGCCTTCACCGACAGCGGGTTGAGCGCGAAGCCCGGCAGATCGATCGGCAACGCCTTGTCGCGCCGGGGGCCCGACGGCAAGCCCACCGGCGATTCGACGGCGGTTTCGAGAATGCCTCGTCCCAGTTCCGGGCCGCTTGCCAGGGCATCGATCCAGGCGACCGAGTAGCGCGCCCGCGCGCCTTCGGCGACGATCGCGGCCAGCAACGCGTCGAGGTTCGCGGCCTTCGTCTCGCGCACGTCCAGCGCGTTGGACGGCACCCGCGTCAGGCGAAGGCCGACCGCCACCATGATGCCCGTCAACCCGACGCCGCCCTGCGTGGCCTCGAACAGCGCCCGGTCGGAATCGCCGGAAACGCGTACCGTCTCGCCCGACGGGAGCAGCAGGTCGATCCAGCGCAGACAGCTGCCGAACGCACCGTCCTTCTCGTGGTTCTTGCCATGCACGTCGTTGGCGATGGCGCCCCCGACCGTCGCGAAGGCGGTGCCGGGATTGACCGGTACCAGGAAGCCGCGCGGCAGGAACACGTCCATCAGCGCGCGCAAGGACACGCCGGCCTCGACCTCGAGATCGCCGCTGACGGGATCGAAGCCGAGGATCCGGTCGAAGCGGTTCATCACGAGCACGCGGCCGTTTTCGTTGAGCGCGCAGTCGCCGTAGCTGCGACCGGCGCCATGGGCGATCAGCGTTCCCTCGCCGAGACCGTCGAAGGCGCCGTTCAGTTCCGGCAGGCGTTCGGGCCGGGCGGCCTCGCAAGCGAACCGGGGCAGCCTCCCCCATCCGCCCAGCGTCGTTTTCGTCCACTTCATCGCGTCGCCCCCACTGGCGCCCGGACAATGCGGCGCAACACCAGAGGCAGGCAAGCCAGGCCGATGGCGACCGAGAACCAGAGCGTCGTGACCCGCACCAGCACCGTCGTCGTCAGCGCCGCCTCCCAGCCGACGCCCCAGTCGCGCAGCAGCGCCACCATGCCGACCTCGGTCCCGCCGAGGCCGCCGGGCGACATGGTCGCGGCGCCGAGAATCGCCGAAATACCGAACGCGGCGGCGCCGTCCCAGAGGCCGATCTTGCCGCCGAGCTCGGTCGCCACCCACCAGACCTGCGCGCCCTCCGCCAGCCAGCCTGCCAGCGACAACAGCATCGCCAGCCCGAGCCGGCCGGGCGAACGCAGACGGGCGAACTGGCGGGCCGCGATCCGCAAGCGCGCGAAGAGGCGTGGCCACCGGCCGATCGTCCGGTACGCGATGCCCGCGCCCCACGTCATCGACGCCGGCCACGCGAGCACCAGCACCGTGGCCACCACGAGCCCGACGACCGGCATCACGATGACGAGGCTCGCGCCGCGCAAGGCGAGGCCGACCGCGGCGAGACCAACCAGGGCCGCGGCATCGGCGACCCGGTCGGCGACCACCAGCGCGGCGGTACGTTCGTAGCCGTAACCGTGGCCCCGGCGCAGGAACCACAGCCGCATCGCCTCGCCGACCTTGCCCGGCGTCACGGCCATGGCGAAACCGGCCATGTAGTAGAGCAGATTGCGGCTCCACGGCACGGCGAGCCCGAGTGCGCCGCTGAAGACGTGCCAGCGCGCGGCGCGCGCGAAGTAATTGACCAGCGACAGGCCGAGCAGACCGACCACCACCTCGCCGCGGATGGATTTGACGGTTTCCCAGATGCGCCCGGAATCGCCGAACAGCGACAACGCCGCGACCATGGCGATGGAACCGACGACGCCGATGCCGATCCAGGTGCCGAGCCGGCGGCGCCAGCGTTGGCTGGTGGCGAAATCGACATCCGCCCTGGCCTCACGCATAGAGCAGCGCCGCGTAGCACAACAGCCAGCCGCCGACGCTGGCGACGATCATGCGGTCGGTCAGCAGGATGCGGGTCGGCGATCCCGAGCGTTCCTCGACGATGGTGATCTGCAGGTAGCGCAGGATGCCGACGACCACGAAGGGCGTGGTGTAGAAGGCTTTCGCGGGACCGCCGCCGGTCGTGACGTAGATCAGGTAGACCACCAGCAGGGCGCCCAGCATGATCGAGATCGCCGAATCGAGGAACGGCTTGGTGTAGCCCGCGATGCTCTTGCGGTGTGCCGAGTCGAGGCCTTGCGAAAGGTCGTCGCGGCGTTTGGCGAGGGCGAGGAACAGCGCGAGCAGGCCGGTCGCGATGACGAGCCACGAGGTCGCGGCAACACCGATCAGATAGGCGCCGCCCTCGACGCGCAGCACGAAGCCCAGCGCGATGATCATCACGTCGACGATGGAGACGCTCTTGAGGCCCCAGGTGTAGGCGACGTTCATCAGCAGATAGAACGCGAGGATATTGAAGAACGCCGGCGCCAGATGGAGCTGGGCGACGCCGAGCCCGCCCGCCACGAGCAGCGCCACCAGCCCGAAGGCGACCGGCAGCGACACCGTGCCGGCGGCCAGCGGGCGCGACTTCTTGCGCGGATGCAACCGGTCGCTGTCGCGATCCCGGAAGTCGTTGAGAATGTAGACGGCGCTGGCGATAGCGCTGAAACAGGCGACGCCGATCAGCACCGCGATCGCGTTGGCGCGGGTCAGCAGCGTGGGCGTGAAGAACAGCGGAACGACCACGAAGGCGTTCTTCACCCACTGCTCGGGCCGCAGCAGGCGCGCGATGTTGGCGAGGGTCATCGAGGGGGCGATTTCCAGAGTCTTGTTGGTTGACACACTACACCAGGGCGGCCATCCCCCGCCAGCCACGACCGAATGCCCCCTTCGCTCTATCTGGACCGGCCCGACCATGCCCGCCATCGTGCTGCTGCCCGGCTACCTTTGCGACAACGATCTGTGGACCGGGATGCGGCAGCAACTCGACGCGATCGGGCCGGCGAGCTTCGCCGGGCTGACATCGAGCGACACGCTGGAAGGGCTTGCCGCCGACGTGCTGGCGGCGGCGCCGGAGCGGTTCGTGCTGGTCGGGTTCTCGATGGGGGGCTATGTCGCGCGGATCGTTGCGGCAACCGCACCGGAACGTGTAATCGCACTCGCGCTGATAAATACTTCGGCGCGCGCCAACACCGCCGACGAGGTGGCCCGCAACCGACGCCGCGTCGAGACGCTCCGGACGCTGCCGTTCAGGGGCCTGTCGCGTGCCGCGGTGGCCGAGGCGCTGCATCCGGACCGCCGCGGCGACACCGCCCTGCTCGACCGCCTCCAGGCCATGGCAGTACGGGTCGGCAAGCACGGCATGCTGAACCAGACCGGCCTGGTGCGCAAGGACGGCCATGCCCAGCTGGAGCGCATCGCGTGTCCGACCCTGGTGGTGGCCAGCCGCCAGGACACGCTGCGACCGGTGGCCGAGATCGAGCGCATGGTCGGGCACTTGCGACAACCGACATACCGCGTCGTCGAGCACTGCGGCCACATGACGCCGCTCGAAAGGCCGGCCGAACTGGCCGCGATCCTGACCGACTGGCTGAGCGCGGAGGCGGTCGCGATCGGGTAAACGGCGGCGACGCGTCGAGGGTCGCGCGGTAGCGTTCGGGGCAACGGGGTGTCCGATCCACACCCCCCACCCTAACGCCCGGCCCGGACAAGACCCGGACAAGGCTGGAACGGCCGGACAACGCAATTTCCTGTCGGACAGGCCCCGGACAAAATTCATTCCATGCTGGACAAGCGTCGGACAGACTCCGGACCAGCGCCGGCCGAGATACCGCGATCGCCGGACAGTATCCGGCCGGCGCGCTCGAATGCCGGACTGCCCCCGTCGGCGACAGCGTCTCCGCCGACGCGCGTTCACCGCCGGTCTGGTTGTCGGGATCGTCATTTATAAGTTAAATATAGTATATTTATAGCCGCACTTCAAGCTGCCGATACCCCGGGGCCGGCAAGGCGACAGGGCAATTCAATTCATGAAGCGAGGACGGCCCTGATGGCGGCCTTGTGGTTCGCAGCGAAGCCCTCGCGGGCGGCTTTGGGCTTCATTCCCCTGGCGCGGATGATCGCCATGGCGGTGTGGCGCAGCCGCGACAGGTTGGCGGGCGCGTTGGCGGAGCGGACGCGGCAGGCGTCCTCGCCGAAGACGACGTCGAGCACCCAGTGGTGCCTGTTCTCGATGGCCCAGTGGTTTCGCGCGAGCGCCAGCAGCGCCTCGGGGCCAGCTCGTTCGGGAGGCAGGCTGGTGATGGCGTAGACAACCTGTCGGGAGCATCTGTCGGCGCCTTCGCGCAGGCGCTCGATGCGACAGACGAAGGTGGCGCCGGGCCATGCCATGTCGAGCCGGGCGGGCGCGGGTCTGACGGCGACGATGCGGGTCTCGATGCGGCCGTGGGCCTTCTCGACGGTGCGGGCGCGGCGCAGGTCGGGCGGATCAGGCCGCGC
>CAMDVZ010000156.1 GCA_945878895.1 Caenispirillum bisanense
CGCCGCCGAGCAGGGCTACGCGCGTGCGATGGGTGCGACGCCCGGCGCGGTCGGCCCCGGCCCCATGGGCATGCGGCGAGAGCGGGAGCTTTCCTCCTACGAGCAGTTCTTCATGCTGCTGCTCAGTCCGCGTACGCCCGGCCACGTCAAGAAAGAGCTGCGGACCTGGGAAGCGCGTGTTCTCGACGGCGAGATCACGCCGCAGGAAAAGCAGGATCTGCGCTACCTCTTCAAGCAATTCGTGGCCTGAACGGACTGGTTCCGGCCACGCACCGCCGTGGGCGAACGCTCCTGCCGGGCCGACTGGTCGTCGCGATCCCGACTACGTCCGTCCGAATGCCGGTCGCCGTTCCTCGACGCCATGCGGGTCGAGGTGAAGGATGACCTCGGCATCGGGAAACGCGCCCAGAATGGCCAGCTCGATCTCGTCGCCGAGGCGATGCGCTTCCAGCAGGCTCGTCGCCGGGTCGAATTCGACGTGCAATTGAATGAAGCGGGTGCCGCCTGCCACGCGCGATCGCAAATCGTGGATGTCGCGCGTCGCGCGATGGCCTCGGACGATAGCCTTGATGCGGTCGCGTTCGATCTCCGGTAGCTCGCGGTCCATCAGCTGATCCAGCGCGCCACGCGACACCGACCAGACACCGAACAATAGCCACAAGGCGATGGCACAGGCGGCGGCGGCGTCGAACCACGCGATGCCGAACCGCGTCGTCACGAGGAGCGCGATCACCACCGCGACGTTGACCGCGAGGTCGCCGCGATAATGCAGGGCATCGGCGCCGATCGCCAGCGAGCCCGTGCGTCCGACCACGTGGCGCTGGAACATCACCAGCCCCAGCGTCGCGCAAACAGACAGCGCCATCACCGCCAGGGCAAGCCCCTCGCGGACGACCGGCTGGGGATGCTGCAGACGCTCGATCGCCGTCAGAATCAGTCCGAACGAGGACGCCAGAATGAACCCGCCCTGCGCAAGGGCGGCGAGCGCTTCGGCCTTGCCATGCCCGAAACGATGCTCGCGATCGGCAGGCGTCTGCGAGTGGCGGATCGCAAGCCACGTGATGGCCGAGGCCAGCAGATCGAGCGACGAGTCCACCAGCGAGGACAGGAGGCTGACCGAATCGGTGAGAACCCAGGCCGCGAACTTGGCGCCGACCAGAACCACCGCGACCGCCAGCGATGCCCACGTCGCGACGCGGACCAGCCGCTCGCGCTCCGCCCGGGCGACATCGGCCGAAGCCCGCACGGCATTCGGGACGTCCACTGTCGATGGCGTGGCCATCGCGGGTCTCCTCAGGGATACTGCTTCTCGGATCGCCACGCGGTGGCATCGGGTGTCGCGCGCGTGTGGACGGCCCGGTCGTGCAGTCGGAATGGCATGTCGCGCCAGAACTCCATCAGCAGCGGGCGCACCCGGAAGCCCGACCAGTGCGGTGGCCGCGGCACCGTACCCAGCGCGTGGCGCGCGGTGAACTCAGCGACGCGCTTCTCGAGCGCGAAGCGGCTTTCGAGTGGTCGCGATTGTTGCGAAGCCCAGGCACCGATCTGGCTGCCCTTGGCCCGGGTCGCGAAATAGGCGTCCGCCTCGACCTCGGTCGTGGTCTCGACCGGTCCCTCGATCCGTACCTGCCGGCGCAGCGACTTCCAGTGAAACAGCAGTGCCGCCTTGGGATGCGCCAGCAGCTGGGTGCCCTTGCGGCTCTCGTGGTTGGTGTAGAACACGAAACCGTCGCGGTCCCAGCCCTTGAGCAGCACCATGCGCAGCGAGGGCATCCCGTCGGATCCGACGCTGGCCACCGCCACGGCGTTGGGGTCGTTGGGTTCGCTCTTCTCCGCCGCGGCGAACCAGGTCGCGAAGGTCGTCCAAGGATCGTCCTGTCGTTCGCTCATGCCCTCAATATGGCGCTGGCATGGCGGCTTTTCCAGCCATGGATTGTCCTCGTTCGGCGTGATCGCGGCAGGCCTTGCGGGTATCTGCCGCTCCCGCTACAAGCCGTTGAAATATAAGGGTCAAACTGGCCCGATGGATCGCGCCGCGAACGCGGCTTCCCACTGCGAGGTATCGATGTCCGCCCCGACCCAGCTGATGGCCGGCAAGAAGGGACTGATCATGGGCGTCGCCAATGACCGGTCGATCGCCTGGGGCATCGCCAAGTCCGTGCATGCCCACGGCGCGGAACTGGCCTTCACCTACCAGGGCGAGGCGCTGGAGCGGCGCGTCCGGCCGCTGGCCGCGTCGGTGGGCAGTGAACTGGTCGTGCCTTGCGACGTCACGAACGCCGCCAGCATCGACGCGACCTTCGTGGCGATCCAGGAAAAGTGGGGCCAGCTCGATTTCCTCGTCCACGCCATCGCCTTCTCCAACAAGGACGAGCTCAAGGGCAAATACCTCGACACGAGCCCGGAGAATTTCGCGCTGACCATGAATATCAGCTGCTACTCCTTCACGGCGGTGGCGCAACGCGCCGTGCCGCTGATGAAGAACGGCGGCAGCCTCGTCACGCTGACCTACTACGGCGCCGAGCGCGTAATGCCCCACTACAACGTGATGGGCGTGGCCAAGGCGGCACTGGAAGCCAGCGTGCGCTATCTCGCGGCCGACCTCGGCGACCAGAACATCCGCGTCAACGCCATCTCCGCGGGTCCGATCAAGACGCTGGCGGCATCCGGCATCGGCGATTTCCGCTATATCCTGAAGTGGAACGAGCTGAACGCGCCGCTCAAGCGCAACGTCACGACCGAGGAAGTCGGCAACGCGGGGCTGTTCCTGCTGTCGGACCTCGGCGGCGGCGTCACCGGCGAGGTGATGCACGTCGATGCCGGCTACCATGTCGTGGGCATGATCAAGACCTCCTCGGCAAAACAGCTGGGCGAGCTGCTCTCCAACTTCGAGGACTGACCGGCGCCGGTCCGCCGCGTCGGCACGCCATGTCCGGAAACACCTTCGGTCACCTCTTCCGCTTCACCAGCTGGGGCGAAAGCCACGGCCCGGCGATCGGCTGCGTCGTCGACGGCGCGCCGCCGCGCATCCCGCTGGCGGAAGCCGACATCCAGGCGTTTCTGGATCTGCGCAAGCCCGGCACCTCGCGCTTCGTCACGCAGCGGCGCGAGCCCGACGAGGTGAAGATCCTGTCTGGCGTGTTCGAGGGCGTCACGACGGGCACGCCGATCTCGCTGCTGATCGAGAACGTCGACCAGCGCTCGAAGGACTACGGCGAGATCAAGGACCAGTACCGCCCGGGCCACGCCGACTACACCTACCAGGCCAAGTACGGCGTGCGCGACTATCGCGGCGGTGGCCGTCAGTCGGCCCGCGAGACGGCGGTGCGCGTGGCGGCCGGCGCCATCGCGCGGAAGATTCTCGGGGCGTCCATCTCCATCCGCGGCGCCGTCGTGCAGATGGGCCCGCACCGGATCGACCGGTCGCGCTGGGACTGGAACGCCATCGGCGACAACCCGTTCTGGTGCCCGGACCGCCAGTCCGCGCAGATGTGGGAAGGCTATCTCGACGACGTTCGCAAGGCGGGTTCCTCCTGCGGCGCGGTGATCGAAGTGGTGGCGAGCGGCGTGCCGGCCGGCCTCGGCGCCCCCCTCTACGACAAGCTCGACGGCGATCTGGCGCGCGGCCTGATGAGCATCAACGCCGTCAAGGGCGTCGAGATCGGCGACGGATTCGCGTCGGCCGGACTGACCGGCGAGGAGAACGCCGACGAGATGCGGATGAAGGACGGCGCCGTGACGTTCCTCGCCAACCACGCCGGCGGCATCCTGGGCGGCATCTCGACCGGCCAGGACATCGTGGCGCGGCTGGCGATCAAGCCCACCAGTTCGATCCTCACGCCACGCCTGGGCGTCGACAAGTTCGGCAACGACGTCGAGGTCCGCACCAAAGGCCGCCACGATCCCTGCGTCGGTATCCGCGGCACGCCGGTCGCCGAGGCGATGGTCGCCTGCGTTCTCGCCGACCATCTGATGCGCCACCGCGCGCAGTGCGGCTGACATGGCCAAGGGCGAAAAACGCCGGCTGGAAGTGCGTTACAGCCAGCCGTTCCACCTGACCCTGGCGTTCATCGGCTTCGGCCTCAGCGTCGGGGCCGGCGTCTGGTTGCTGATCGCCGGCGGCTTGCCGGTCGCCACGGAAGGCGCCACCGCCGGCAAGCAGGGCTTCGACGGACGCCTGATGCTGGTACTGCTGAGCGTCGCGGGTCTGCTCTATTACTCGATTCGCTCGGTCTTCATGCTGCGCAACCGGGCGCCGCAGCTGACGATCGACCGCGACGGCATCGTCGTCGGATTTGGCCGCGACATCCATATTCCATGGAACGACGTGCACTGGGCGCGCGTGCGCGGCACACGCCGCACCATGCAGTTCGGCGTCTCGCCGGAGGTGTTCCTGCGGATGCGCGCCTCGCTGTTCAACCTCGACGATCCGATCGCCCAGGTGCCGGGCGCCGGTTCGGCGTTCGCCGTGCGCGGCGGCGGCCTCGATGCCTCGTGCAACGAGATCCTCGACGTCGTGAAAGCATGGCGCCCCACCCTGCCCAAACGCTGATCGCCCGCCCCACCGTCCCGGAGACCGACCATGCCGCAGCCCGACCATCTCTGGAAACTCGATATCGCCTCGCCCGAGCCGACCGAGGAAGATCTGAAGAAATACTGGGCCAAATGCGTCGAGAAGCTCGGCATGGTGCCCAACGTCATCAAGGCGGTGTCGACGAACCCGAGGAAGGCCCGCGCCTTCATGTCGATGTACAACGAGCTGATGCTGGGCGAATCGGGCCTGAGCAAGCTCGAGCGCGAGATGATCGCGGTCGTCGTTTCCAGTGCCAACCGTTGTTACTACTGCCTCGTCGCCCATGGACAGGCGGTGCGGCAGTACTCGAACGATCCGCAACTGGGCGAGATGATGGCGCTGAACTACCGCGTCGCGGAGCTACCGGCGCGCCAGCGCGCCATGCTCGATTTCGCCTGGAAGCTGACCCTGACGCCGTTCGACGTGATCGACGCCGACCGCGAGGGCTTGCGCAAGCTGGGGCTGACCGAGCGCGACCTCTACGACCTGTGCGACGTGGTGGCGTTCTTCAACATGAGCAACC
Organism: Caenispirillum bisanense; assembly: GCA_945878895.1. GTDB lineage: Bacteria > Pseudomonadota > Alphaproteobacteria > Reyranellales > Reyranellaceae > CAMDVZ01. The sequence continues at coordinate 5,097 of CAMDVZ010000156.1, forward strand.
GGATGGCGCACGGGACCGAGATGATCCCCAACGCCGAGTACCACAAGCTCAGCCGTTGATCTCCGGAGGCCGCGCGCCGGTCAGCTTTTGGCCGGCGCGCGTGACTTGAACTTGTCGAGGATGCTACCCAGCGTGCCCTTCGGCAGGAAGATGATGAACACGACCAGCAGGACGCCGTAGATCAGGTTGTCCCAACCGACTGCCTTGGTGCCGAAGCCGATCCGCAGACCCTCGTTGAGCAGGATCGTGATGATGGCACCGACCGTCGGCCCGAACGCCACGTAGATGCCCCCGGCCACCGCCGCGAACACCATCTGCAGCGACACCGAGATGCCGCTGACCGTGTCGGGCGAGATGAACATCTGGTATTGCCCGTAGAGGGCACCGGCCAGCGCCGTCATCACGGCGCTGATCGCGGTGATCTTCAGCTTCTCGAACGTGACGTTCACGCCCGCCGCCGCCGCGGCGTCCTCGTCCTCCGAGATCGCCTCCAGCGCGTAGCGGGTCATGCTGCGGTCGACCCAGTACCAGACGTACATGCCTGCCGCCCACACCGCGAGCGCGATCAGGTACCAGGTCTCCTTGTCGGTGAACTGCAGCGCCACGAACACGTTGCCCTTGGTCCGCTCGGGCGTGTAACCGAGCGAGCCGCCGGTGAAATCGCGGGTCGCCGTGATGACCTGCAGCACGATCCCCGACAGCGCCAGGGTCACCAGCGCGAAGTAGTGGCCGGTGATGCGGAAGCGGAAACAGGGATAGGCCACGACCATGGCCAGCGCCGCCGCTGCCAGCATCGACAGCGGAATGCCGATCCACGGCGAGACGCCGAGATGGTTCCACAGCAGCGCCGTCACGTAGGCGCCGACGCCCATGAAGCCGCCGTGGCCCAGCGACACCAGCCCGAAGCGGCCCATCATCGACCACGACGTGTAGGCGAAGGACCAGATCAGGATCAGGATCAGGATGTGCAGATGGTAGGGCTGCTTGTAGACGAACGGCAGCGCGATCAACGCCGCGCCGGCGATCCAGGGCAGGTAGCGCTTCATGGTCAGGACCGCCTCGCCAGCAGCCCCGCGGGCCGGATGAACATCATGACGATGAAGAACGCGAAGGCCAGCACGTACCCCCACTCGAGGTCGGAGTAGAGGCCGCCCAGCGAGATGATGACCGCGAACAGGAAGGCCGCGACGAAGCCGCCGATCAGATTGCCGAGACCGCCCAGCACGCAGATCAGGAACGTGATCGGCCCGAAGCTCAAGCCCACGAAGGGATGCACGTCGTACTGCAGCACCAGCACGCACGCCGCGAGGCCGGCGAGGCCCCCGCCGAGCGCCGAGGTAATCAGGTAGATGCGGCGGCTGTCGACGCCCATCAGCGTCATGATCTGGCGGTCCTGGGCAATCGCGCGGATGGCGATGCCGGTGTAGGTCTTCGTGAGGAACAGGTAGACCAGCACCATGCCGACCAGGGCCACGCCGAACGCCAGCAGGCGGGCGTAGCTGATGAACATGTCGGAGAATTCCAGCACCGGCAGCCGGATGCCGAGATTGCGGAACTCGATGCCGAAAAACACCGTCGCGAAGCTCTGCAGGAAGAACAGCACGCCGCCGGTGGCCAGCAGCTGGTTGATCGGCGGCGCGTTCAGCAGCGGCGAGATCACCACGAAATGAAGCAGCGCGCCGAGCGCCGCCACCGTCAGGATCGCGGCGATGGCGGCAAGCGGAAACGGCCAGTGATAGACCGAGAACAGGAAGTACATCGCGTACATCCCGATCATGATCAGCTCGGCATAGCAGATCCACGTCACGTCGATGACGCCGAAGATCAGGTTCAGTCCCAGCGCCAGCAGCGCCAGGACGCCTCCCAGCAACAGGCCGTTGATCACGGCCTCCAGCAACACGATGTCGAAAAAACCCACCATCGTACTCCGTGTCACACGCCGAGATAGGCTTCTTTGATCGACTCGTCGGCCAGCATCTCCGCCGCCGTGCCCGACGCGCGGATGGTGCCGGCCTCCAGCAGGTAGGCGCGGTCGACCACCTTCAGCACCTGCTGCACGTTCTGCTCGACGATCAGCACCGTGAGACCGCTGGCCCTGATGCGTTTGACCAGCTGGAACACCTGCTGGACCACCACCGGCGCCAGACCGGCCGACGGCTCGTCCAGCAGCAGCAACCGCGGGTCCGACATCAGGGCGCGACCGATGGCGCACATCTGCTGCTCGCCGCCCGACATGGTGCCGGCCATCTGAGTGCGGCGTTCCTTCATGCGCGGGAACAGGTCGTAGACGAACTCCAGACGTTGCGCGAACTTGGCGCGCGCGGCCGGAATGAACGCCCCCATCCGGAGATTGTCCTCGACCGTCAGGCGCGGGAACAAGCGGCGGTTCTCCGGCACGTGCGCGATGCCGAGCTCGATGATGCGGTGGGCGGGCGTCGCCACGACGTCCACCGACTCGAATGAAATCGACCCGGCGGTGGGCCTGATGAGGCCAGAGATGACGCGCATCAGGGTCGTTTTGCCGGCACCGTTGGGGCCGATCACGCCAACCGCCTCCCCGGCGTTGACCTCGACCGACACGCCGAACAGGGCCTGGAACGAGCCATAGCCCGCGCCCACCGACTTGACTGCGAGCATCACGCGGCTCCGGGGTTGCCGCTGGCGGCGGCCGCGGTCGCCTGCGCCTCGCCGGCGTCGGTGCCGAGATAGACCTCGATCACGCGCGGGTCGGCGACGACCTCGGTCGGCAGGCCCTCGGAAATCTTCTCGCCGTGGTCGAGCACCATCACCCTGTCGACCACCTTCATCAGCACGCCCATGATGTGCTCGACCCAAATGATCGTGATGCCGAGTTCGGTGCGGATCTTGCGCAACATGTCGGCAGCCTGGTCCATCTCGTGTTCGTCGAGACCGCCCAGACTCTCGTCGGCCAGCAGCAGCTTGGGACCCGTGGCGATCGCCTTGGCGAGTTCCAGCTTCTTGAGGCCCGCCGCGCCGAGCCCGTCGACGCTGGCGTCGCGCTCCATCGGCAAGCCAACCATTGCCAGGGCGCCCTCGGCCGCTGCCTCGGCTTCCGACCGGCTGCCGCTACCACGTCCATAATAGCCTGCGAGGACGACGTTCTCGCGAATGCTCAGGCGGCGGAACGGGCGCGGAATCTGGAACGTGCGTCCGATGCCGCTGTTGATGATCCGGTGCGGCGGCAGGCCGCCGATCTCCTTGCCCTGGAACAGGATCGTTCCCGCCGTCGGCGGGAACGTCCCCGACAGCATGTTGAAGATCGTGCTCTTGCCCGACCCGTTGGGGCCGATCAGGCCGAGAATCTCGCCCTGCTCGACCTTGAAGGAAACATTGTCGACGGCCGTGAAGCCCCCGAAACGTTTGACCAGACCTTCGACTTTCAGCACGAACCGTACTCTACCCTTCGCGTCCGCGGTTACTTGGCGGCGTAGGGAGACGTCGCCGGCAGCGGCAGGACGGCGTCGCGCTGGGCCTGGCTCTTGGGCCAGACGATGGTCGCCTTGTCGTCGATATACTGCACGACGACCGGGAAGCCGCGGTCGTTCTGGCCGGCCATCGGCGAGCCCTCGCCCTCGAACTTCACGCCGAAGCCCAGCATGGTGCTGCCCTCGGGAATGTCGACCTCGAGTGCCGCTTTGCGCAGCGCCTCGGCGTCGATGCCGCCATGCTTCTTGATGGCGACCGGCAACACCTTGGTGAAGAACAGGTAGGTGTTGGACGCGGCCATGCCGACATGCGCCGACTTGAGCACGGTGCCCGGTTTCGCCTTCTCGTACTCGTCGCCGATCATCTTGATCATCGGCGGCAGGTCGGCGGTGAGCGCTTTCTGGTTGGTGAGCCAGATCGAGATCGGATCGACATTGAAGAAGTGGTTCACGTCGGTGCCGAGCGCTTCCTTCAGCTTGTCGTAGACGCCATAGCCCGCGCCGTGGCCGATCAGCGCCTGGAAGCGCAGACCGCCCTCGCGCGCCTGGCGCAGGAACAGCGAGATGTCGGGGTTGTAGCCGGTGTGCAGGATCACGTCGGGCCGGGCGCGGCGCAGCTTGGTGACCAGCGCCGAGAGATCGGGCGCGGTCGCGGCGTAGCCTTCCTTCAGCACGATCTGGAAGCCGGCTTTCTTGGAGCCTTCCTCGTTGCCCTTCGAGACGTCGACGCCGTAGGCGCCGTCCTCGTGGATGATCGCGACCTTGAGATCCTTGGGGTCCTTGCCGAGCTTCTCCTTGGACATCTTGGCCAGGAAGTCGGTCGACATCAGGCCGAACTGCTTGCCGCTGGGCTGGGCCCGGAACACGTATTTGAGGTTCCGGTTTTCCAGCACCGCCGAGGAGATGCAGGTCGTGATCCACATGAACTTCTTCAGCTGTTCCACCCGCGCGGCCACCGGCACGCACTGGGCGGAGGAGTAGAAGCCGAGCAGCATGTCGACCTTTTCCTGCTCGACGAGGCGGACCGCCTCGTTGATGGCGACGTCGGGCTTGCTCTGGGCGTCGGCGTAGACCGCCTCGATCTGGTAGCCCTCGACGCCGCCCTGCTTGATGAAGTGGTCGATCATGATCTTGGCGCCCAGCGCCTGGAGATCCGAACCACCGCCGGCCAGCGGGCCGGTGTAGTCGTAGATCACGCCGATCTTGATCTTCTTCTGCTGGGCCTCGGCCGGCGCGATCAGCGCCGCGGCCGACACGGCCATTGCAGACAACGCGATTCCACGCGCCCACTTGAGCAAGGACATCGAACCCTCCCACGAGAAACATTTTACTTTTCTTGCCGACATAACACGGGCTCGCACGACCGGAGTCAAGCGTGGTGTCCGGCGGCTAGCAGCCTGTCGGACTGAGGTGAACGGGCGAGAAAGTTCGCCCCGGGCGGGCCTCGGCGGACCGCGCGGTCGTGTCGGGGGCGTCCCGGCGATGTCTCGGGACAGCGTTTTGGCGGCTCCCGGG
>CAMDVZ010000157.1 GCA_945878895.1 Caenispirillum bisanense
CGACATCGATTTCGCCACCCAGGTGCCGCACGGGCCGGTCCGCATCTACGCAATGGGAGAGCGCGGCGCCCGCCGCGAGCCGGCCACGGCCCAGGACATGGCGACAATGGCCGGCCTCGTGCGCGAGGGGGTCGAGGCCGGCGCGCTGGGCTTCACGACGTCGCGCACGCTGTTCCACCGCCTGGTCAGCGGCGAACTCACGCCCACCGCGACGGCCGCCGAGGACGAGCTGCGCGCGATCGCCAAGGCGATGGGCAGCGTCGGCAAGGGCGTGATCCAGCTGATCGACGACTTCACCGATTGCGACGAGAACGGTGCCAGCGAATTCTCGATGCTGCGCCGCGTCGTCGAGGCTTCCGGCCGGCCGCTGTCCTTCACGGTGCTCGACATCACCTCGCTCGGCAGCCGCTGGCGCACCCTGCTGCGCGAAATCGAACGCGCCAATCGCGACGGCCTGCCGATGCGCGGCCAGATCGCCGGGCGGCCGGCATCCGTCCTGTACGGTCTCGACCTCTCCTACCATCCGTTTTCGACCTGCCCGAGCTACCAGCCGCTCGCGAACCTGTCGCTCGATCAGAAGGTCGCGGCGCTGCGCGATCCGGACCTGCGCTCCCGGTTGCTGGCGGAAGACCCCGTCTATGCCAATCCGCGCCTGCTGGCCTTCATGCGCGCGGTCGACACAATGTTCGAGCTGGGCGATCCACCCAACTACACCCCGCCGCGCGAGGCCCGCATCGACGCACGCGCCGCCGCGCTCGGGATCACGCCGCTGGCGCTGGCCTACGATCTGCTCGCGCAGGGCGATGGCCGTACGATCCTCTATCAGCCGGCCGCGAACTTCACCGATTGCTCCGACGCCGCCATGGCCGAGATGATCCGTCATCCCGACACCATCGTGGCGCTGGGCGACGGCGGCGCCCACTACGGCATGATCTGCGACGCGAGCTATCCCACCCACGCGATGACCTACTGGACGCGCGACCGGCCGGGCGAGAAGTTCGACCTGCCCTGGATCGTCAGGCGCCTGTCGCGCGATTCGGCCGCAGCGATGGGTCTGAACGATCGCGGCGCGCTCCGGGTCGGTCTCAAAGGCGACCTCAACGTCATCGACTACGACCGGCTGGCGTGCGCCGCGCCGGAGACGATCCGCGATCTGCCCGGTGGCGGGCGCCGCATCCGCCAGCCCGCCCGCGGCTACGACGCCACCGTCGTCGCCGGCACGATCACCTACCGCGACGGCGTGTTCCAGAACGCCCATCCCGGGCGACTGATCCGCGGCGCGCGGTAAAGAGACCTGACGGACTGTCCCCGCGTACTATCGCCGACCGCATGCACCGCGCGAAGTCCCGGCGACGAGCCCGTCAGGTCGCGCGGGATGTCCGCTGCCGGGCGAACGTCGCCGCGATGGCAGCGCCGAGCCGTTTGCCGACCGCGACCTGCTGTCCCCACCATCCCAGTGCGTTGTCGGCATCGACGCCAGGGTCGTCGACACCGGTCGGGCGCGGTTTGTAGTCGTAGACGGCGGTACGGAACAGGATGTCCCAGATCGGCAGGACGGCGCTGAAATTTCTGTCGTGAATGTGGGGCTCGGCCGGACTCGCCAATGCGTGGTGGGTCCGGTGAAACCATGGATCGACGACGATCTTGTCGAACACGCGCCCGAACCCGAACCGCACGTTGGCGTGCGAGAAGCTCTCGATCAGCCTGGTCGCGAGAATCAGCCCGACATACTGGCCAGGCTCCACCCCGATCAGGATCGCCACGACGGCGAGCCAGATCTCGCGCAGGATGTCGTCGAACACGTGGTTGCGGTTGTCGGTCCAGACCCCGACCTGACGCTGGCTGTGGTGCAGGCTGTGCAACGCCCACCACCACGGCAGCGCGTGCTGGAGGCGGTGCATCCAGTAGCCGGCGAAGTCGTAGGCCGCGAAATAGACCAGGAACAACGCCAGCGGATTGCGCCCCAGCCACGGCACGAGTTGTTCGACGGTAGGAAGCACGAACCCATGCAAGCGGGTCATGTCGAGCAACTCGTCGACCAGCGGCAGCATGACCACGAACACCAGCAGCGGCAACAGACCAAGCTGGTTCAACAGGGTGTAGGTCACGTCGACCCGCACCGGCCGCGGATCGCTCCAGCGCTCGCCCGACCACCCGCGTTCGATCGGCCGGAACACGCACAGGATGACCAGAATCTGCGTCGCACCGAGCATTACCAGCTCGACCGCCGCGCCGACGTCCTCGTAGTAGGTGGTCAGCCCGATCCGGAACATCAGCGGCTGGACCAGATACTCAAGAATCGCCCCGTGCGCGTCGGCCCACAGGTTGGATAGATACTGCACGAGCGCCCTCCTTTATCGGCGGATGACAAGAACGATCCCGACTTGCGTAGCCATGCCGGCGAGCGTCCTGTTTTTCCCACATGCGTCCTACGGCCGCTTCCCTGCCGGCGCCGGCGGTTCGACCGTGCGCAGTACCGTGTGGGGGCCGTTGATGAAGATGCCGTGCGGCGAACGGCCGACCGCCACCGTGCCAAGCACCTGGCGGGTGGCCATGTCCACGGCGGCGACCTTGCGGCGGAAACGCTGGGTGACCCAGAACTGTTTGCCGTCGGGCGTGAAGTCGAGATCGTCGGGGCCGCCCGACACGTGGAACGTATCGACCACGCTCAGCGTCGCCAGATCGATGGCCGAGATCGTGTTCTCGATCCGGTTGGTGATCAGTATCCGTTTGCCGCCGGGCATCGGAAAGATGTTGTGGGCGCCGCGCCCGGTCGGGATCCGCTTGGTCACCGCCCGCTTCTCGATGTCTACCACGACGGCGGCATCCTCGCCGGTCAGGCCCACCAGCAGCGATTTCTGGTCCGGCAGCACGAGGATGCCGGCCGGCGCCTCGCCGACCGGCGCCGTCCACAGCTCCGCCTGAGTGGCGAGGTCGTAGGCGACGATCGAGTTGGTGCCCTGGAGGGTCACGAACACGGTCTTCGAGGCCTTGTCGAAAGCCATGTGGCTGGGCAGCGACTGGATGAAGATGCGCTTGGCGAGCCGGAAGTCCTTCGCCTCGTAGATGTCGACGTGATGCAGGCGGAACGCCGCCGTCACGAACCACTTGCCGTCCGGGCTATAGCCCAGCTGATACGGATCGACGATGTTGCGGATGCGCCGCCGCTCGATGCCGGTCGCGGGATCGAGAAACAGCAACTCGTTGGTCACCGTCGACGCCAGCACCAGATCGCGCCCATCGGGCGTCAGGATGATGTGGTGTGGCTCGCGACCGACGGTGAATTTGTGCGTCTGGACCATGGCCTTGCGGTCGACCACGCTGACCGAGGCTTCCTCCGAATTCAGGACGATGGCGGTCTCGATCTCTTGCGCCGACACGCCGGAACCACCATGCCCGGCACAGCCCAGCACGACAACGAAAGCCGCCAGACCGCGAAGCAGTGCCGCGACGATGCCCGCACGGCCATTGCAAATGTAGGGATTTTCCAAAGGATTTCCGCTGGTTGGCCGACATCCCGGCGCGCGCCATTATGCCTCGTCCAGCGCCGGATCGCCAGTCGGGCCAGATGTGTTTTCCGTCGCAGGCCGGCGCTCCGGCCCGACCAATGCCCCAAGGCCGCGACTGCCCCACGCGCCAGTCGTTCGACGCCGGTCAAATCGCCGGCCACGACGTGTTTCGCGGATGCAGCCAGCATGGACAGGGGCGCGATGCCACCCATCGCCTTGGCCGGAAAGAACGTCGGCCATGTGTCGCCGAGCTCGCCCTGCGCGATCATCTCCGAGGGCGGGGCGGCGCCCGGCAAAATGGCGCACCGGTCGCCTCGGCCGCCCGCGGCAACGCCTCGGTGTTGCCCGGCCTCGCCGCGAAGCCGGCGCCAATGGCGATGGCCCGCTCCAGCCGCGCCGCCGTCCGCACCGCTTCCGCCGGCAGCACGAGGACGTCGGGCGGAAGCGCCCCGATCGTGGCCGTCGCCGGTTCAGACGCTCCAGCCACCGTCGATCACGTGCGTCGTGCCCGTCGTGAAGGCACTTTCGTCGCTGGCCAGATAAACCGCCAGCGCCGCGATCTCCTCGGTCGAACCAAAGCGACCAACGGGCTGGCGGGCCTTGAACATCGACGCGTCGCCACCCAGCGCGGCGATCCGGTCGTCGAGCGAGGGCGTCTGCACGGTGCCCGGACAAATGGCGTTGCAACGGATGCCGCGTTGAACGAAGTCGGCGGCGACCGACTTGGTCAGCCCCACGACCGCCGCCTTCGTCGTGCCATAGACGAATCGCAGCGGCGCGCCCTTCACCGAGGACGCCGCCGAGGACATGTTGACGATCGATCCGCCCCGCCCGCTCTCCAGCATCGCCGGCAGAAAGGCCCGGATGGTCCAGAACATGCTCCGCACGTTGAGCGCGAAGGCAAAATCCCATTCGTCCTGCGTGGCGTCGAGGACCGTGCCGTGATGAACGTAGCCAGCGCAATTGAACAGCACGTCGAGCGCGCCGGTCCGCCTCGCCAGCGCCTCGATTGCCGCCCGGTCCAGCACGTCCAGCACTTCCGTCCGCACGCCCGCGACGTCCTTCAGGGGCACCAGCTTGGCGACATCGACGTCGGTCGCGACGACCTCGGCCCCTTCGCGCGCGAACGCACGCGCGGTCGCCGCCCCTATGCCCTGACCGGCTGCCGTCACGAGGCAGCGCTTTCCCTTCAATCGCATCGGAATTCTCCGTCAGTCGGCCGCCCGGTCGTCGATTGCCTCGACGACCGTGCCTGGTTCGAGTGGCTCGCCCGGCAGCAGATCGCGCGCGGCCACGCCGATGGACGTGCCGTACTTCTGCATCGACTCGCCGCGCGCGATGTTGCGGGCAGCGAACTTCTCGCCGATCTCGATGGCGCGCGGCGGCAATATCTCGCGACCGTGGATGCGCACGATCTCGCCCGCCTCGATCTCCCGGATCGCGACGGCGACATTGTCGCCCTGGGTCAGCTGGAGGATGCGGCTTTCGGCGCGCGGTTCGGTTCCGGTTTCGGCCATTTTTGGCTCCCGATTTCAGAGGGGCGGCGACAATAGCGCGCCCGCGATACGGCGCCCACTGTAACAAGTCCGTCGAGAGGTGGCGGCATAAAGAATCCCCGTGATCGGGAGTCCCGTCCCCGCGGATTGAAGGGGCGCCCCGATCGCGCCATATAGTCGACAACCGCCCCCGAACAGGAAGGACCCCTCATGGCCGGACACGGACACGCCCCGCACGAACAGGCCGAGCACGCCGAACATCACGGCGCCAGCAACAAGACCATCGCGTTGATCATCTCGGTACTCGCCTTGATGCTCGCGATATCGGAGACGCTTGGAAAAGCAGCGCAAACCCAGACCCTGGGATCGAACATCGAGGCCTCCAACCTGTGGTCCTTCTTCCAGGGCAAGACCGTGCGGCGCACGGTGGTTCTGGTGGCAGCCCAGGAGATGGAAACGCTGATGCACCACACGCAGGATCCCGACGCGAAGAAGGGCATGCAGGGCCGCATCACGCGCTGGCGCGAGGAAGCAGCCCGCTACGAGAGCGAGCCCGAGACGAAGGAGGGTCGCAAAGAGCTCATCGCGCGCGCCAAGGCCGCCGAAAAGAAGCGGGACGATGCGGAAGCGCGACATCATCACTACGAGGTCGCGTCTGCCGCGTTCCAGATCGCCATCGTGCTCGCGTCCGCCGTCATCATCACGGGCATCGGCTTGTTGGCCTGGTTTTCGACGGGCCTAGGCGTCGTCGGACTGGCTTTCACGCTGATCGGCCTGTTCGCGCCGCACTCCGTGCATCTGTTCTGATCGACCGCGTCGGCACGGGCGGCGCTCAGTTCACGCCGACGGCCCGGCTCATGGTCGGGCCGATCTCGGCGTGCAGGACGAGATCGGCGCTGTCGTCCTGGTCGGTCGGATCGCGATTCACGATGACCAGCCTCGCCCCGTTGCGGCGTGCGATCTGGGGGAAGGCCGCGGCCGGGTAGACGACGAGCGAACTGCCCAGCACGATCATCAGGTCGCAAGCCGCCGTCTCCTCCTGCGCCCGCGCCATCGGCAGCTCCGGCATCGCCTGGCCGAACGATATCGTCGCGGTCTTGACCAGACCGGCGCATTTCGCGCACTCCGGCGGTTCGCCGGTGCGCTCGAAAGCCGAGCGGATGGCGTCCAGTTCGTGGCGCTCGCCGCAGTCCAGGCAGGTGGCGTAGGTCGAATTTCCATGCAGTTCGATCACCTTGGCGTCGGGCACGCCGGAGGTCTGGTGTAGGCCATCGATGTTCTGGGTGATGATGGCACTCATCTTGCCGGTCTCCACCAGACGGGCCAGCGCCCGGTGGCCTGCGTTGGGAGTCGCCTTTTTGATGGTTTCCTCGGTCGCGAATTTCCGTCTCCAGGATTCGCGACGCATCTCGGCCGACGCCAGGAAGTCGCCGAACTCGATCGGCCGATACTTCGTCCAGATACCGCCAGGCGACCTGAAATCCGGGATGCCCGATTCGGTGGAGATGCCGGCGCCGGTGAAAGCCACCACGCGTCGCGCGTCGGCGATCATCTTCCGCAGCGTTTCGATATCGTCCATGTGCGCCCTCCCCGCCGCGTAATCGGCGAAGACGGATTATAGCCAGCGTTTGCGTCGCTTGTAGTGCTTCACGTCCCGATAGGACTTGCGAGCGCCGACCTCGTTGAGGCCGAGATAGAATTCCTTGATGTCGGCGTTGTCCCGCAACTGGGCCGCCGGTCCTTCCAGTACGATGCGGCCGTTCTCCATGACGTAACCGTGCTCGGCCACCTGTAGGGCCATGGTGGCGTTCTGCTCGACGAGGAGAACCGTCAGCTTCTCCTGGTCGACCAGCCGCTTCACGATGCCGAAGATTTCCTCGACCAGCATCGGCGCCAGACCGAGCGAGGGTTCGTCGAGCAGCACGACCTTGGGCGAGGACATCAGCGCGCGACCGATCGCCAGCATCTGCTGCTCGCCGCCCGACAGGTAGCCAGACAGCTGGGTCCGTCGTTCCCGCAGGCGCGGAAAGTACGAGTAGACCATCTCGATGCCTTCGCGGACCTTGGCGTAGTGCTTCTGGATATGACCGCCCGCGATCAGGTTCTCCTCGACCGTGAGGTGCTCGAACACCCGGCGGCCCTCGAACACTTGCACGATCCCGAGCTTCGTGATCTCGGAGGCGCGGCCACCATCGACGCGTTTGCCGTCGAACTCGATCGTACCCTTGGTGACGCTGCCCCGCTCGGAGCCCAGCACGCCCGAAATCGCCTTCAGCGTCGTGCTCTTGCCCGCCCCGTTGGCGCCGAGCACGGTCGTGATGGCGCCCGCCCTGGCCTCGAGGGACACACCCTTGAGGACGAGGATGACGTTGTCGTAGACGACCTCGATGTTGTTGATCGTCAGCATGCGGGCTCCAACGGACGCCGGAACTCGGGGCGGGCGCGAATGCCCACCCCGCCGGCTTTGTGGGTTTACTTCTTGGCTTCGGCCGCGAGGTGCTTGAGGATCACTTCGCGGTAGGGCTGGATCCACTCGGTCGCCTTGACCAGCTTGCCGCCCTTCACGGTCCAGACCTGGATCCAGCCGCCACCCTCGTGGTCCTGTCGCGTGATCGCCATCGGCGGCACGAGACCGCCCAGCGTGAACCCCTTGATGGCTTCCATGCCGTTGCGGACTTCCTCGCCGGTGGGCACGCCGCCGCTCTTGGCCCTGATCGCGATGCGAGCGGCTTCGACATGCAGCGCCGCGGTCAGCAAGCCGCGATTGTAGAGCACCGTCGAGTCCATTTCCTTCGGCGCCGGCTTGCCCTGCGCCTTGTAGAGATCGACGATCTCCTTGTGGATCGGGAACTCCTTGCCGACGCCGGCGAACTGGATCGTGTTGTAGCCTTCGGCGAAGCCCATGCCGCCGGCCGCGGCGATGTCGGCCTCGGAGCTCGCCCACACGAACCCGATCATCTTGCTGAGCGGGAAGCCCTTGCCCTTCAGCTCCTTCATCGCGACCGACGGCGAACGACCGAACAGGTGCGCGAGGATGAAGTCGGGCTTGAAGCGCGCCGTGATGTCGAGAACCTGGGCTCCCATCTCGACGCCGGGCGCCGGCACCGCGAAGGTCTTCATCTCGAAGCCCTCGGCCTTGGCGAGGTCCTCGAGAATCACCAGCGGCTCCTTGCCGGCCGGATTGTCGTAGAAGAGGTACGCGATCTTCTTGCCCTTCAGGGAGCCGCCGAGGCGATCCTTGACGAACTGAACCGCGCCGGTGGCCTGGGACCAGTAGCTGGCGGCGATCGGGAACACGTAGGGATAACGCACGCCGTCGGCCGCGGCTGCGGTGCCAAAACCGGGCGACGTCCCGAGAATCTTGTCTTCTTCCAGCTTCTTGCTCAGTGCCGCGGTGTGCGGCGTGCCGTAGAGGCCGGTTAGGATCGCGCCTTCCTTCTTGAAGCGCTCGTGCGCCTCCATGGCCGGCGGCACCTTGTACTCGTTGTCGATCTCCATGACGCGGATCTTGTAGCCCTCGACGCCGCCCTTGGCGTTCACCGTGGCGATGTAGTCGTGATAGCCGGGGCACAGGAACACGCCGACGGTCTGCGTCGCGCCGGAGCGGTCGCAATGCAAACCAAACACCAGCTCCTTCGCCTGCGCGAAGGCGCCCGCGCCGCCCAGCGTCAGCGCGCCCGCCGCGGCCGTGGCCGCGATCCAACGTCTCGTCATCGCTTGCATGATAGCCTCCCTTTTATTTTTCCAGCCGGCATCAGTAGGAGAAGGGCCACGTCCGGAAGTAGTTCCGGATGTTGCGCCACAGACGGTTGAGCCCTTCCGGCTCGACCACGAGAAAAACGATGATCAGTCCCCCGAAGATGATCATCCGCAGGCTCGAGATCACGTTCGGCAGGTCGCCGTCGCTGAAGAAGTAGCCGCCGAACGTCTCCATGAACGTGCGGATGACGATCGGCAGCAGGGTAACGAACACGGCGCCGAAGATCGTGCCCAGAACCGACCCGAGCCCGCCGATGATGATCATCGCGAGGTAGTCGATCGACACGCCGATCTGGAACTGCTCGTAGTTGGCGATGCCGAGATAGTAGGTATAGAGCACGCCGCAGACGCCGGCGTAGAACGAGGAGATCGCAAACGCGATCAGCTTCCATCGGAAGATGTCGATGCCGATGATCTCCGCGGCGATGTCCTGGTCCCGGATCGCCACGAATATCCGGCCAATACGGCTGCGGACGAGATTGAGCGTCGCGACGATGGCGACGGCGGCGAAGAACAGCAGAAAAAAGTAGAGCTGGCCCTGCGTCTTCATCTGGTAGCCGAACAGGGCCGGCCGCGGCACCTCGATCGAGGCCTGGGCGCCGCCGGAGATCGCGGGCACGTGGTTGATCGTCCATTCGATGATCAGCTGTCCCGCCAGCGTGGCAATGGCGAGGTACAGGCCCTTGATGCGCAGGCTGGGGATACCAACGAGAACGCCGATCAGGGCGGCCATCGCGCCGCCGGCCGGCAACGTCAGCCAGAACGGCAATCCGAGCTTCACGGCGAGATTCGCCGCGGTGTAGGCGCCGACCGACATGAAGGCGGCGTGGCCGATGGATATCTGGCCGGTGTAGCCGACCAGGATGTTCAGCCCGAGCGCGCCGACGATGGCGATCAGGATCAGGTTGATGATCGAGAGATAGTATTCGTGGAGAACCAGCGGCGCGACGACGACGAACAACACCGACGCGACGATGACGGTCCAGCGCGCGATCGGCAACGGATAGAGCGCCATGTCGGACGCATAGGTCGTCTTGAAGATACCGGACTCGCGATGGAACATTTCCGAACTCTCCGCGGCGCCGCTAGACGCGCTCGATCTTGCGTTTGCCGAAAATGCCGTAGGGCCGGAACATCAGCGCCACGATCATCAGCACGTAGGGCGCGAAATCCTTGGTGCCGCCACCGACATAGGGATCGAGATAGCCCGCCGCCAGGCTCTCCACGACGCCGATGATCAGCCCGCC
>CAMDVZ010000158.1 GCA_945878895.1 Caenispirillum bisanense
CTCCCGTAACGCCCCCGACGACGCCAGCCAAACCTGATCGCGAAACGCAGGAAGGCCCCCCGCGGGGGGCCTTCCTGCCAGCCTCACTGATGCATCTTTACTCCGGCGTACCGATGCATTTTGTCTCCGGCGTTGACAATGAGTCTCGACAATACCGGCCACCTCGCCCACCTGCATGCCCGCGACACCTCGCTGGTCGCCGTGTCGCGCGCGCCCTTCGCGAAACTCGAAGCGTTCCGCCGGCGGATGGGCTGGACGGTGCCGTGGTTCTCCTCGTTCGGGTGCGATTTCAACGCCGACTTCGAGGTCACCCGCGACGGCGAGGAGAAGTCCGGCGTCAGCGTCTTCCTGCGCGACGGCGACAGCGTCTACAGGACCTGGTTCACCAGCGGGCGCGGCGACGAAATGTTGGGTTCGGTCTGGAGTTTTCTCGACCTGACCCCGTTCGGTCGCCAGGAAACCTGGGAAGATTCCCCGGAGGGATGGCCGCAAACGCCGCCCTACGAATGGTGGCGCCACCACGACAAATACGACGCGTCGCCCGCCGGGTCTGGCTGCTGCCACGGCTGAGCGACCATGGCGGCGCGCGACACCTGGCGACCGCGGGAGGTCAGCAGGGCGTGATTTTACCCGGATGAAAATACTGCCCCTCGCCATTGCGGGCCTGCCCGGAATTTTATCCGGGTAAAATAGCCCGTCCGCGGCGAGATCCGCATGCGGCGCTTCGCTTTCATGCGTCTCTTCCACGCCTTCGAGCGGCAATCGCATCCAGCTTTTCCGTTTCATTTCCCTCGCCACGAAGACAACGGCGAGGAGGACCACGCAACAAGCCGCAAGCGACACGGGCGAAAACGGCTCCGGTCGGGCGAAGCCCTGACGTGACTCGGCACCCATGAACACGTGCGTTCCGCCGGAATGTATATATTAAATACTATTGTTGATTTTACTCTCTAAACACTATAAATTCCGGCGATGAATCAGCCTTGCCACGACTCCGGATATCGAAGCCGGCGCGCGACCTCCAGCGCCTGCCTGGAAGGCCTGCGTCCAGCACTCATCCAGCCATCGTCCAGCCGAAAGACCCCTTCCATCCAGCCGAAACCCGTCGAGCGTCCAGTCACTTTCACGCATATTCCGCCGAAAATGGCTTCGTCCAGCCGAAAACCCGTCCATCCAGCGCATCGGCCCCGGGTGGGGGGTAAAGCTGGACGCGGCGCCCTACCCCGCCAGCCGGGCCATTGCCTGGCGCAGCCGCCCCGCCGTCGACACGGCATCGGCGCGGCGCTCGCGCTGTTCCTCGACGATGTCCTCCGGTGCCTTGGCCATGAACTGCGCGTTGCCGAGGCGGCCGTCTATCTTGGCCACCTCGCCTTCCAGCTTCTTCACTTCCTTGTCCAGGCGCGCGCCCTCGGCCTTGAGGTCGATCACGGCGCCGACCGGCAGGGCGTAGGTCGCCTCGCCGACCACGATCTGGAGGGCAGCGCCACCGGCAGGTCCTGCCACCGCGTCGATGCTCTCGATCCGCGCCAGCCGCTCGATGGCCGCGGCATGGCGGTCGAGCCGCGCCCGGGTGGCCTCGCCGGCGTCGCGCACCAGCAGTTTCAGCTTGGCGCCGGCCGGCACGTTGACCTCGTTGCGGGCGGCCCGGATGTCGGTGATCAGCCGCACCAGCCAGCCCATCTCCTCGTCGGCCTCGGCATCGATGGGGTAGGCGCCCGCGTTCGACCACGGCTGGTCGACGAGCCCGCCGGATCCCGCGCGGTAGCCGAGCTTGTCCCACAGCTCCTCGGTGATGAAGGGCATGATCGGATGCAGCAGCTTCACCGTCTCGCGCAGCACCCAAGCCGTGGTGCCGCGGGTCTCGGCTTTCGCCACCTCGTCGGTGCCGAGGAACACCGGCTTGGAGAGCTCGACATACCAGTCGCAGAACGTGCCCCAGACGAATTCGTACAGGGCGGTCGCGGCCTCGTTGAAGCGGAACTCCGCCAGCGCCTTGTCGACGTTCGTCGCACAGCGCGCCAGTTCGCCCAGCACCCAGCGGTTCAGCGTCAGTTTCGCGGTCGCGGGATCGAAATCGCCGACCGATTCGACGCCGTTCATCTGGCTGAAACGGGTGGCGTTCCACAGCTTGGTCGCGAAGTTGCGGTAGCCCTCGACGCGGGCCGGCGCCAGCTTGATCGGGCGACCCTGGGCGGCCAGAGCGGTCAGCGTGAAGCGCAGCGCGTCGGCGCCGTACTTGTCGATCAGGTCGAGCGGGTCGATCACGTTGCCCTTCGACTTCGACATCTTCTGGCCCTTCTCGTCCGTCACCAGCGCGTGCAGGTAGACGGTGCGAAAGGGCACTTCCTTCATGAAATGCTGGCCCATCATCATCATACGGGCGACCCAGAAGAACAGGATGTCCCAGCCGGTGACGAGCGTGGCGGTCGGATAGTACTTGTCCAGTTCCGGCGTCGAATCCGGCCAGCCCAGGGTCGAGAACGGCCACAGCGCCGAGCTGAACCAGGTGTCGAGCACGTCGGGGTCGCGCGTCAGGACAACGTCGTGGCCATGATTGGCGCGCGCCGCGGCCTTCGCCTCCTCCTCCGACAGTTCGACGAACACGTTGCCCTCGTCGTCGTACCAGGCCGGGATCTGGTGGCCCCACCACAGCTGGCGCGACACGCACCACGGCTGGATATTCTCCATCCAGCGGAAGAACTCGTCCTTGCCACGCTCGGGCACGAACACGACCTCGCCCTCGCGCACCGCCCGGATCGGCTCTTTGGCGAGTTCGGCCGCGTTGACGTACCACTGCTCGGTCAGGAACGGTTCGATCGGCACGCCGCCGCGGTCGCCATAGGGCACGCTGTGGACGTGCGGCTCGATCTTCTCCAGCAGGCCGAGCTCTTCGAGTTCCGCGACGATCTTCTTGCGCGCGTCGAAGCGATCGAGCCCGTCGTATTTCTCGACGGCGCCGGCGGCCGCCTCGGCCGGCAATCCGTCGAGGAACGCCGCGTTGTCCTTCAGCGTCACGCGGGCGAACTTGTCGAGAATCGCGATGGCGGCCAAGTCGTGCCGGCGACCGACCTCGAAGTCG
The DNA here is from genome assembly GCA_945878895.1 of Caenispirillum bisanense. Lineage (GTDB taxonomy): Bacteria > Pseudomonadota > Alphaproteobacteria > Reyranellales > Reyranellaceae > CAMDVZ01. The sequence goes on from CAMDVZ010000158.1 coordinate 3,080, forward strand.
TTGAAGTCGTGGGCCGGCGTGATCTTCACGGCGCCCGAGCCCTTGTCGGGATCGGAGTATTCGTCCGCCACGATGCGGATGCGGCGCCCCGCCACCGGCAGGATCGCGTGCCTGCCGACGAGGTGCTTCCACTTCGGATCGTCGGCGTTCACCGCGATGCCGGTGTCGCCCAGCATCGTCTCGGGCCGCGTGGTGGCGACCACGATGTGCTCGTCGCTGCCCTCGACCGGGTAGCGCAGATACCACAGGCTGCCCCTGACCTCGCGCGTCTCGACCTCCAGATCGGAGATCGCGGTCAGCATCTTGGGGTCCCAGTTGACCAGCCGCTTGTCCTTGTAGGCCAGCCCCTGCTTGTAGAGATCGACGAACACCTTCAGCACGGCGCGCGACAGACCCTCGTCCATCGTGAAGCGCTCGCGCTTCCAGTCGCAGGACGCACCCAGCCGCCGCAGCTGGCCGGTGATGGTGCCGCCCGACTCGGCCTTCCACGCCCAGACCTTTTCGAGGAATTCGTCGCGCGCCAGCAGCGTCTGGTTGGCCGATTTCGGCGCCTGCCCCAGCGCGAGGCCAAGCCCCTTCTCCTCCAGCTGCCGCGTCACCACCATTTGCGTGGCGATGCCGGCGTGGTCGGTGCCGGGCTGCCACAGCGTGTCGTCGCCCTTCATGCGGCGCCAGCGGATCAGGATATCCTGCAGGGTGTTGTTGAGCGCGTGGCCCATGTGCAGGCTGCCCGTGACGTTGGGCGGCGGAATCACGATCGCGTAGGGTGGCCGGCCCGAGGCCGGGCGGCAGTCGAACGTGCCCGCGCCCTCCCATTCGGCGTAGCGGCGGGCTTCGATGTCCTTGGGGTCGTAGGTCTTTTCCAGCATTGTCCGGCTTCCTCGCGAGCCGGGCGATATAGCACGATTTCCGGCGGTGGTTTCAGCCGAGCGCCAGCGGTAATTTCGTCGCAAGGCGGGGCGCCAGCAACGACGCGGCCTCGTCGAACGACGCCCAGCGCGCGCCCAGCACCTCCGACCCATCCAGCGACAGACGCGCGGTGCCATCGACGAGGAACGCGAAGCGGAAGTCGTAGTGAACGTGCGCCGGCTCGCCTTTCGCCGCATTGGCGGGAATGCCGTGCGGATCGACGTCGAACGGCAGGCCGTGATGGCACGCGTGCCACGGCGCCGGCGTCAGATCGACCAGCCCCGTCTCCTCGGTCACTTCGCGCCGCGCCGCTTCGAGCGGCGATTCGCCACCGTCGACATGCCCGCCGGGCTGGAGCCAGCGGTCGAGCTTGCGGTGGTGGATCAGCAACACGGTCCGCGCCGCCGCATCGATCACGAAAGCACTGCCGGTGACGTGACCGGCTTGCGTCGACCGCGACAACGGTTCGGCGTGCGCGTCCAGAAACGACGCCGTGGTCGCCACGGCGCTCTCCTCGCCGGGAAACAGCGCCCGATACGCCCGTAGTGCGGCCTTCAGAGTCGTCGCCTCGAACCGTCCGGCCATCGCTATCCCCCGCTCGCGCCGATCGCCGATATCACCGGCCACCGGGATCGACCAGCGGCGCGCCCGTACGCAGATCGTACAGCACCAGCCGGCGCGTCGCGGCCGATGCATCGTCGCGCCGCCAGAGTCCGGGATCGACCGGTTTGCCGTGGCGCCCGATCCACTCCATCCACGCCCGGCGACGCGTCTCGCCCGACGGACCGAAACCGAAATCCGCAAAGCCGCCCACGAGGATGAAACGCACCTCGCCGGCCGCGACCCGAGCCGCGAATTGCCCGAGGATCAGGATCGGGTCGGAGCCATTGTAGCCGCCGATCGCCATCACCGGCTCGCCGCTGCGCACGATGACCGGCGCCGCCAACCGCGCGTTGGGCGTGGCCAAGGCGAAGCGTTCGGCCGCGCGATTGGCCCGGATGTACGCAAACAGCCGCGCGTCGATCGCCGGCTCGACCCGCGCCCGGCGATGAATGGCGCGCGGGTCGCCGCCAAGGCCGGTGAGGCGCGACAGGTCCGCGTTCGGCAGCACCGCGGACCCCGGCCGGATCGACAGGCTCAGCGACCACGCGACCGGCGCCACGAGCAAGGCCGTGACGCCGATGCCGGCCGCGACCAGGCCCAGGCGCGCGCGCCTCCTCGACGCCGCGAGCACGCACAACGCGACGCCACCGAGTGCCGCGGCGACGAGAAACACCCACGTCCAACCCACCGGGTCGCGCATCGGCGGGACCAGATACGGCCAGTTGATCCACGCCTGCCACGCCCCTGTCGCGGCCAGCGCCGCCGGCAGCAACGCCGCTTCCAGCATGCTCTTTCCACGCAGGCGCCACGCCGCCACCACCCCCATGGCCGCCAGCGCCGCGACCGGCGGCGCCAGGGTCGCGAGGTAGTAGGCATGGAAGATGCCGCCCGCCAAGCTGTAGACGAGCCAGAAGCTCAGCCCCCATCCCGTCCACGTCGCGAACTGGATCGCCGCGCCGCCGCGCCACCACGCGCCGCCCGCCCGCCGCGCCGACAGCGCCGCCGCGATCAACGCCAGCGCCGCCAGCGGCAGCAGCCAGCCGAACTGTCCCGCGAGATGCCGGTCGGCCAGTCGCCCCACGCCAACCGGTACGTCGTCGTTCAGGCTGAACGGCGCCCGCCGCGGTTGCCGGCCGGCCGGAGGTGCCGGCCCACGCGGCGACACGAACCGTTCGAGTCCGTTGTGGACGACGACCAGCTCCAGCATCGAATCGCCGCGCGAGCTGCCGGCGTAGGGTCGCTCGCCACGCGGCGTCAGGTCGTAGATCGCCGCCCAAGCCAGGGCCAGGACCAGCATGACTCCGCCGGCCCCGACCAGCTGGGCGATCCGCCGCGCCGGGCGTCCCGGTCCCGACGCGAGGTAGAGGCCGAAGAACACCGGCGCGACGACGAACGCCACCAGCATCTTGGCGTTGAACGCCAGTCCCAACATCGCAGCCGACGCGACGATCCAGCCCGTTCGCCCGGTCTCCACCGCTCGAAGCAACGCGCCGGCGGCCAGCACGAGCAACAGCACGAGACAGGAATCGGTGTTGGTCGAGCGGTCGACCGCCACCGCGACCGGCGTGACCGCGAGAAACAACGCCGCCAGCAACCCGTCCGTCGCGCCGAACGACCGACGGACGATAACGTACAGCAGCGCGACGCTCGCCAGTCCCTCGATCAGCTGCGGCAATGCCAGCGCGAACGGCGAGAAGCCGAACAGCCCGGCGCTGGCCGCCTGGAACCAGAACGCCAGCGGCGGCTTGTCGAGCGAGACGAAGCCGGCCGGATCGAAGGCATTGAAGAAGAACGCGTGCCAGCTGCCGAGCATCGAACGCACGCCGGCACTGTAATACTCGGTGCCAAACACGTCCTCCGGCGTGCGCCAAAGCCGCGGGAAAGCCGCCACCACCAGGACGACGACGAGCGCGGCCCACTCGATCGGGCTCCGCCGGAACGTCGCGCCGCCCGCCCTGCCAAGGGCCGCCGGATGGTTCGACATCGTCGCCATGGCTCTATTTCTTCGGCAGCGAGATCGTCGCGACGAGGCCGTGCGGCGAAGCCTCGCCAAGGGCGATGTCGCCACCATGGGCGCGGATCGCGTCGCGCGCGATCGAGAGCCCCAGACCCGCCCCGCCGGTGTCGCGATTGCGCGAGGGATCCAGACGCGCGAAGGGCTCGAACACGCGCTCCCGCTGGTCGACCGGTATTCCCGGCCCGTCGTCCGCGACCGTCACCTCGACATGTTCGCCCCGGTCGGTCACCGACACCACGACCTTGCCGCCCCAGGCGAGGCCGTTGTCGACAAGGTTGACGATGGCGCGGCGCACCGCGGGCGCGTGGCACAGGGCCGGAATTCGCCCGACCGCATCGCAGGTCACCGCGTGTCCGGAGTCGATGGCGTCGTCGCAGACGCCATGAACCAGGGCCGCAATGTCGACCGCCTCGCGGGCGCCACGGATGGCGTCGTCGCGCGCCCACGCCAGCGTCTCGCCGACGATCTGCTCCATCTGCGCGATGTCCGACAGCAGCTTGTGTCGGGTTTCTCCGTCGGCGACCAATTCCACGCGCAGACGCATGCGGGTCAGCGGCGTGCGCAGGTCGTGCGAGATCGCCGCCACCATGCGGGTGCGGTCGTCGACGAAACGCGCCAGCCGGTCGCGCATGGCGTTGAAGGCGCGCGCGATGGTCCGCAGCTCCGGCGGGCCCGATTCGGGCACCGGCTCGGCCTCCCGCCTCAGGCCCATCCGCTCCGCCCCGCGGGTCAGCGATTGCAAGGGTCCGATCAACCGCCGCGCCGCCAGCCACGACAGACCGCCGATCGTCAACGCCGCCAGCGCCAGCCAACCGACGAAGGCGATCGAGCCGTCGAGGTAGGGCGACCGGTCGAGCCCGCGGACGATCAGCCAGCCTTCGTTGCTGAAGCGCACCGCGATCTCGAATCCCGACGGCACCGCCAGCCCGCGGCGGATCGGTCCGCCACCGTCGCCCGGTCCGGGCGGCCCGGGCGGTCCCATCGAACCGGTTGGGCCCGATGGACCGGCGGGAATATCGCCTGGTCCGGCGCGCCCTTGCGGACCTGGACCATCGGGCGGACCGGGGCGGCTGCCGGGGCGCGGCAAGCCTGGCAGACCGGGCTGCGCCCGCGGCAAGGGCTCGACCTCCTCCGCCGGCACCGAGATCACGCGGGGTCGCGCGAACCGCGGCCAGAATCCCGGTCCCGAGGGCACCACGAAACGCACCTCGCGTCCACCCGTCAGCGCGCCCAGGCGACCGGTGAAGGTGCGACCGCTCCACTCCGATCTCGCATCGACGATCGGTGGTTCGGCGGCCCAGTCGAAGCGCAGCAGCGCCGCGGCGTCGCCGCCGCGGGCCGCGGCGAGGCGGTCGGCCGCGGCGGTGGGCCCAGGGGGAACCGCGGCGGCGCGCGTCACCGCGTTCAGCGTCTCCTGGAACAGCCAGCGCGGGGAGTAGACATGCAGGTCGGCCGGTCGCGCCAGCAACAGTGCCGCCACGACCAACGTCACGCCCTGGACGGCGAGCAGCGCCAGAACGATGATGGCGGCGATGTAGGGCGCCAGCCGCAGCGGCCCGCGCAACCGCGCCAGCAAGCCACTCATCGCCCCGCTTCCGCGCCGACCAGTTCGACGTCGGGCGTGAAAATATAGCCATCGCCACGGACGGTCTTGATCACGGTTGGGTCGAGGGCGTCGGGCTCGATCTTGCGGCGCAGGCGGCTGATTTGCACGTCGATGCTGCGGTCGAGCACGTTGGCGGCCCGCCCGTGCGCCAGATCGAGAAGCTGGTCCCGGTTGAGGACACGCTGGGGCCGTTCGAGGAAGGTCAGCAGCAGATCGAACTCGCTGCTGCCCAGCGGCACGAGTACGCCCTCGGGTGCCCGCAAGGTCCGCTTCGCGGCGTCGAGTTCCCAGCCGCCGAACCGGTAGAGCGGCGCGACGTTGTCCACGGTGTCGAGCGCCACGCTGGACCGACGCAGCACCGCGCGGATGCGGGCCAGCAATTCGCGCGGATTGAACGGCTTCACGACGTAGTCGTCGGCGCCCAGTTCGAGACCGATGATCCGGTCGGTGTCGTCGGCCATGGCGGTCACGAGGATGATCGGCGTGTTGCCATGCGCCATGATCTTGCGGCAGAGCGCCAGCCCGTCCTCGCCGGGCATCATGATGTCGACCAGCGCCAGATCCACCCGCGCCGCGGCGAACGACGTCATGGCTTGCCTGGCGTCCGCGGCCGTCGTGACGCGGAATCCGTTGCGCGACATGAAGGTCGACAGGAGAGTCCGGATTTCCCGGTCGTCGTCGACTATCAGCAGATGCGGCGTGCGTGACACTGTTGTCCTCCGGGCGGCGCGTTTCCGTGGCGCCGTGTCGAGGTCATTCTAGTCCAGCGCCGCCCCCCGGCGGTGGCAATGGCGCTCCGGGAAACGCCGCGTTACATTTCGTTGGACGCTCGACACCTTGGCGACCGGGCGACGATCTATATGAATTGCGTCGGACGACCCCGCCCGATCCACTCGTCGAGGATATCGCCATGTTGATCCGCAAAACCCTGATCGCCTGCACCGTCGCTGGTGCCGCGCTTCTGGGGTCGGCCATAGCGCTGGCCCAGACCCCGCCCTCCGCCGGCGGCCCGCCCGATCGCGACGACATGCGGCGCCAGATGGCGACCCGCATGTGCGCCGAGGCGCCGGCCCACGCCGCCGGCCGCATCGCCTACGCCGAAGTGAAGCTCGCCATCACCGACGCCCAGCGCGCCGCCTGGCAGACCTTCACCGCCGAGGCGAAAGCCGCGATGCAGCCGATGCTGAAGCTGTGCGAGACGGCGCAGGCGCCGCCCAACGCGCAACCGGCCGACGCCGGGGCGGAACTGTCGCGGCGGGAGCGCTACCTCCAGGCCCGTCTCGACTCGACCAAAGCCATGCGGATGGCGATCGAGAAGTTGCAGCCTGCCCTGACCGACAAGCAGAAGACCGAACTGGCGCAGCTAGTCAGACGGTCCGGCATGGGCGGTCGCGGCCCCGGCGGCGGACACGAGCATCATCACCGGATGCCGGGTCACGGCATGGCACCGCAGGGCGGACCGCCCGCGACGCCGCGCTGACATCGTCGGGCGACCGGGCGAGCCGCCCGGTCGCTTCTTCGCCACGGTCAAAAGCCGCATCGGCACGCCGATGCGGCTTTTCCGCGTCGATGGTCCTCGCCGCCTAGCAGCCTGTCGGACTGAGGTGAACGGGCGAGAAAGTTCGCCCCGGGCGGGCCTCGGCGGACCGCGCGGTCGTGTCGGGGGCGTCCCGGCGATGTCTCGGGACAGCGTTTTGGCGGCTCCCGGGCGTCGTCGGTGGCCGGTC
>CAMDVZ010000159.1 GCA_945878895.1 Caenispirillum bisanense
AAAAAGAGCCGAGCGCGCAACGCAGGAACGTCGCGCGCAGCCTGACCTCGTGGTTCAAGCGCGGTCTGCGGCGCATCCAGTTCTGCCTTCAGCGCCTCGTCCCGCCACCACCACTCTGGGCAGCTTGGAAAAATGATGGGTGGTAAGGCGCGCCGGTCGTGAACGGCGATGGACTGGCGGTCAGGCGTTGCGCCGCGAGCTGCGTTGGCGCGGATCGGCGTCGGTCCGGCGAGGGCTCGACGGGAGGGGCGAATCGGGGATTGCAAAGAGCATGCTGGAAGGGCGTGCGGGCGCCGCGGGAATGCCACGGGCCGTTGGGGTTTTCGGGTTGGAAGGGGCCGCGGAATCGTCGATCCGACACACCGGTTTGGCTCCCCGACCGGGGCCGGAACGGGCGCTCCATTTTATCCGGGTAAAATGCATTTTTCGTGGTCGCCGGGGCCGCCCGGGACACGATCGCCGCCATGCCGCTCCGGCGCCCGTGCTGGATCGGTGTGCCGGACAAGGCGGATGTGCTGCTCCGGCGGCGTCGCGTGCGTCGCGGTGCATCCGTCTATTTCGCACGATAACCGCAATAACAGGTTGCCCGGCTGGCCGTGGCAATCCACCGGTTTCCAACGGGTAATCAACCGGTTCACCGATTCGTGATTGGGGGAAATCCCACTTGCCGGCATGTGCGACGAGAATATTATCGATGCATTCACGTTTACGAGACTGGACCCGCCGCGAGGTGGGCGACGCGCGGTTAGATCGCGCGGCATGGCGGCGGGTTCACCGACGGTACGAGTGCGTCGAGGCGAGTTTTCGGCAACGCGTAATTCCGCCCCGCCCCGGTCGACCGCACGGGCGACGGGAGCCCGCTCATGACGATCTACAACGGTGGCATCGGCGCGGACTCCCTGAGCGACCTCGGCTCGGCCGACGCGCTCGACCAGCTGCTCGGCAACGGCGGCGACGACACGCTCGTCTCGACCGGCGGCACCGAGAACATCCTGAGCGGCCACGCCGGCCAGGACACGCTGACCGCCACCAGCGGCCTCAACACGCTCGACGGCGGCGACGACAACGACACCGTCTACGGCGGCAGCGGCAACGACGTCGCGATGGGCGGCGGCGGTGCCGATACGGTGTCCGGCGGCGATGGGACCTTCGACCGGGTCTATGGCGACGGGTCGGGCACCGGCGGCGACGACGTCGTCTACGGCGGGGCCGGCGGCGACAATGTCTACGGCGGCGACTTCGCCGACACCCTGTATGGCGAAGACGGCGACGACTATCTCTACGGCGACGAGGAAGGCGGTGCGGGCACGCCCGGCGGCGACACCGGCTATGGCGGCGCCGGCAACGACCGGCTCGATGGCCACGGTGGCGCCGATCGTCTGTATGGCGAGGCCGACCAGGACCAGATCTATGGCGGCGACGACGGCGACCAGCTGTTCGGCGGCACCGACAACGACGCGCTGCACGGCGAGGCCGGTAACGACGTGGCGTATGGCGACGCGGGCACCGACACCGCGTTCGGCGGCGCTGACATCGACACGCTTTACGGCGAGGCCGACGCCGACACGCTCGAAGGCGGTACCGAGGGCGACGCGCTGTTCGGCGGCGCCGCCGCCGACGTGCTGCGCGGCGACGCGGGCGCCGACACGCTCGACGGCGCCGAGGGTGACGACACTGCCTATGGCGGGGCCGACGACGACGTCATCCATGGCGGTTCCGACGCCGACACGCTGGAGGGCGGCAGCGAGAACGACCGGCTTTATGGCGGCCTGCACGGCGACGTCCTGCGCGGCGACACCGGCGCGGACACGCTCGACGGCGGCGAGGCCAACGACACGCTTTACGGCGGCGACGGCAACGACACGCTGATCGGCGGTCTCGACGTCGACACCATGACCGGCGGCGCCGGCGACGACCTGTTCCAGCTCAACCGCGGATCGCCGCGCAGCGACAGTTCGCCCTCGACCGTCGACCTGATCGCCGACTTCCAGGGAGCCGGCGTGGCCGGCGGCGACAAGGTCGACCTGTTGGTGACCGGCGGCCTGCCGATCGCCTGGAACGGCTATTACGAGTTCGTCGTCGACATCGGGCTTCAGATGCCCATCGAATGGGTCGGCGACGGCGTCGCCGATGCCCTCTACGACCACGAAGGCGGGCTCACGCGCATCTGGATCGACGTCAACGACGATGGCCAGTTCGGCGAGGTCGACCAGCTGGTCCATCTGACCGGCGTGCTGACGCTGATCCCGACCGACTTCAACGACAATTTCAACGCCCTCAAGGGTACGGTCGGCGACGATACGCTGGTCGGCGGCGGCAATTCCGAAACTATTTTCGCCCTCGCGGGCAACGATTCGCTGGCCGGCAACGGCGGCGTCGACACGATCTACGGCGCCGACGGCAACGACAGCATCGATGGCGGCGCCGACGGTGACTATATCTATGGCGCCGCCGACGCCGATACGATATCGGGCGGAACCGGCGCCGATCAGCTTTACGGCGAGGGCGGCGCCGACACGGTGTATGGCGGCGCCGACGCCGACTACGTCTATGGCGGCGATCTGAACGACGTCGTTTTCGGCGACGCCGGCTACGACAACCTGTCCGGCGACGCCGGCGACGACACGATCGACGGCGGCGCCGACGGCGCCTACGTGTATGGCGGAGACGGCAACGACATCGTCACCAATGTCGGCGGCGGCAATGCCGAGGGCTACGAAGGCGACGACCAACTCTCCATCGGCGCGGGTTCCGCCGGTGGCAATCTGTTCGGCCATGGCGGCAACGACACCCTGACCGGCGGCGACGGCAACGACGTCCTCGACGACGAGGGCGGCGGCGACACGCTGTTCGGCGGCGCCGGCAACGACCGGTTCGGGCTCGGATATGCCGACTACTCGACCGCCGCGGCGCCGACCATCATCGCCGATTTCGAGGGCGCCGGAGTCGCCGGCGGCGACGAGATCAACCTTCCCGACCCGGGCTACGGCTTCGCGTTGCCGCTGATTTTCGACGGCGCGCAGACCTTCGCCACGACGATCGGCAGCTCGCTTCCCTTCGCCGGCGACGGGCTGATCGACGTGTTCTACACGGTCGATGGCGGCACGCTGCGGCTGGTCGCCGATCGCGACGACGACGGCATCCTCGACGCCGACGATTTCATGGTCGCCTTCACCGGTCTGACGACGTTGACGGTCGGCGATTTCCTGCCGAACACGTTTCCCGCCGTGCGCCTGACTGGCGCCGCCGACACCTACACCGGCACCAACGACGTCGACACGATCTTCGCCCAGGGCGGCAACGACACGATTTTCGCGCTCGATTCGCGCGACTACGTCGCGGGCGAAGCCGGCGACGATCTTCTGTATGGCGGCCTCGGGGACGAAGGCGGACTGACCTATTCGGCGCTGTTCGGTGGCACCGGCAACGACCGGATCTACGGCGAGAACCCCGGCGATTCGGTCCAGGGCGACGACGGCGACGACACGCTCTACGGCGGCGACGGCAACGACGTGCTGATCGGCGACGATTTCAGTGGTCTGATTTCGGGCAACGACACGCTGTACGGCGGTGCGGGACTCGATTCCCTGCATGGCAGCGGCGGCAACGACTGGCTGGACGGCGGCGCCGATGGAGTTTGGGTCGCCTTCGGCGGCGACGGCAACGACATCGTCCTCAACGTCGGTTCGGGCGCCGGCGTCGGCGGCAACGGCAACGACCGGCTCGAACTGGGTTTGGGGACCGGCATCGGCTCGCTGTACGGCGAAGACGGCGACGACACGCTGATCGGCGACTCCGGCGACAACTACCTGCTCGGCGACGCGCAGTTCGGCGGCGTCGGCAACGACACGCTGTATGGCGGCGCCGGCAACGATTCGCTGCGCGGCGCGGGCGGCGTCGACCGCCTCGAAGGCGGTACCGGCGACGATACCTTCGCCTTCCAGGCTGTCGATGAGTCGCCACGCAGCGGTCCGGACCTCGTCGTCGACTTCGAGGGCGGCGGCGTGTCGGGCGGCGATTCGCTGCAGATCCAGCCCGGAACGACGCCGCTGATTTTCAACGGCGCCCAGACCTTCGGCACGACGCTCGGCAGCGCCTTGCCGCTGGGCAACGATGGCCTCACCGACATCTTCTACACCGTGTCGGGCGGCACGCTGTGGCTGGCCGGCGACTACGACGACGACGGCATGCTCGACGACGGCGACTTCCTGGTCGCGCTGGCCGGCGCCACGGCGCTCGATGCCGGCGATTTCGTACCCGGTACCTTCACCACCGTGCGTCTGACCGCGCTGGCCGATTCGTATACCGGCACGGCCGGCAGCGACACGGTCTACGTCCGCGACGGCGCCGACACGATCGAGGGGCTGGACGAGCGCGATTCGATCAACGGCGAGGGCGGCAACGATACGATCTACGGCGGCAACGGCGACGAGTACATCCAGATCGGCAACGGCTTCTATCCCGTCCTGTATGGCGGCCTCGGCGACGACCGCGTCTGGGGCGGCGCCGGCTTCGACTATATCTCCGGCGACGAGGGCGCCGACACGCTGTACGGCGACGCCTCGGCTTCCGACGCGCTGTTCGGCGGTGCCGACAACGACACGCTGTTCGGCGGCAGCGACGGCGCCGCGCACATGCAAGGCGGGACCGGCGACGACCAGCTGTACGACGTCGGCAACGGCGCCGGCTATGGCGACGACGGCAACGACGTCATGGCCGTGGGGTCGCCCGGCACGGGCGGTGTTCTCTGGGGCGGCGCCGGCAACGACATCCTGACCGGCGGCGACGGTGTCGATGCCCTGAGCGGGGGCGCGGACTCCGACACGCTGTATGGCGGCGCGGGCAACGACGCGCTCAGCCTCGATGTCGGTGCCGACACGGTATGGGGCGGCGCAGGCGACGATTCGTTCGGCGCCTATGTGTTCGACGGCACGACGCTGAGCACCACCCAGGCGGCGCCGGCCAGGATCATGGATTTCGAGGGCGCCAACGCGGCCGGCGGCGACGAGATTTCGCTTCCAGGCGCGTCCAGCTTCGCGCCCGGCGATCATCCGCTGATCTTCAACGGCGCGCTGTCTTTCGCGCCCACCGCCGGCGCCACGCTGGCGTTCGGCAACGACGGGCTGACGGACTTCTTCTACAACGTGTCGGGCGGCGCCCTGTGGCTGGTCGGCGATCGCGACGACGACGGCTTGCTCGACGCCGACGATTTCATGATCCGGCTGGACGGCCTGACGGCGCTCGCGGCCACCGATTTCGCCGGCGGCACCTTCACGGCGATCCGGCTGACCGCCGCGGCCGACACGCATGCCGGCACCGCCGGCACCGATACCGTCTTCGGCCAGGGCGGCAACGACACGCTCGATGGCGACGATGGCGTCGACCGGCTGTACGGCGAGGCGGGCGACGACCTCCTGTATGGCGGCGGCGGCGACGATCGCCAGCCGAGCGGCTTCAGTTTCATCCCGGCCCTTTACGGTGGCCTCGGCAACGATGTCGTCTATGGCGGCGCCGGCGAGGACAACGCGCGAGGCGACGCGGGCGACGACCGGCTGTTCGGCGGCGACGATTCCGATGTCCTGTTCGGCGGCGACGACGGCGACACGCTGGTCGGCGGCTTCGGCGTCGACGCGCTGTACGGCGAGGCCGGCCGCGACACCCTCGACGGTGGGTCCGACGCCGACGCGCTTTACGGCGGCGCCGACAACGACACGCTACTCGGCGGCGACGGCACCGACGATCTCCGCGCCGGTTCCGGCGACAACGTCTACGACGGCGGCGCCGGCGCCGATCTGCTCGTGCTCGACTCCGGCTACGACGTGCTGGTCTACCGGCCCGGCAATACCGGCTTCGGCGCCGATTCGGTGGTCGGCTTCACGGATGGCGAGGACGTGATCGACCTGCGGACGTTCGGCTATACCGGCATCGCCGACATGCAGGCGGCCGGCGGCTCGATCGCGCAGGATGGCGGCAACGCGGTGATCACCGTGGCGGTCGGCGATTTTCCGGTCTCCGTGACCCTGGCCGGCTTCGACAGCGCCAACCTCGATGTCGCCGATTTCCGCTTCGTCGGCGGCAGCGGCGGCGACACGTTCGTCGGCTTCGACGGCGTCGACTCGTGGTCCGGCGGCGCCGGCAACGACACGATCACCCTCCAGGGCGGCAACGACACCGCGTTCGGCGAGGCCGACGTCGACACGATCTACGGCGGCGATGGCGACGACACGCTGACCGGCGGTACCGGCAACGACACGTTGTATGGCGGTATCGGCAACGACGTGGCCCTTTATACCGGCGCCGCGTCCGGCGTCGTGGCGCGACTCGACACCGGCACCGCGACCGGCGGCGACGGCAACGACAAACTGACCGCCTTCGAGACGCTGTTCGGCTCCGCCTTCAACGACTCGCTGTACGGCGACGGCGGCGTCAACCTGCTCTCGGGCGGAGCGGGCAACGACTATCTCGATGGCGGTCTCGGCAACGATACGGTGCTCGGCGGGCTGGGCAACGACATCTACGAACTGCGCGACGTCGGCGACGTCCTGACGGAGAACCCCGGCGAAGGCACCGACCAGATCAACGTCCGCACGACGCTCGGGGTCTCGCTGGGTGCCAATTTCGAGTTCGTCTACGCGCTGGCGGCGGGTGGCAGCTCGATCCAGATGGCGGGCGGCAACGATTACTTCGAGGCCGCCAACGGCACCGCCACCGACCGGGCGGCCGGTGGTGCCGGCAACGATCGGCTCTATGGCGGGGCCGGCAACGACACCATCGGCGGCGGCGCCGACAACGACGCGCTCGATGCCGGCGGCGGCAACGACACGCTCTACGGCGGCGCGGGCAACGACACGCTGCTGGGCGGCAGCGAGAACGACACCGTGTTCGGCGGCCTCGGCAACGACACGCTCAACGGCGGCACCGGCACCGACTGGGTCGACTACGCCGCGGCGTCTGCTGCAGTGACGGTCACCGCGTCGACCGCGACCGGCGGCGACGGCAACGATGCGTTGAGCCTGTTCGAGAATGTCCGCGGCTCGGCCTTCTCCGACAACATCACCGGCGACGGGCTCGCCAACATCCTCGACGGTGGTGCCGGCAACGACGTGCTCGACGGAGGGCTCGGCGTCGACACGATGATCGGCGGTTCCGGCAACGACCTGTTCCAGGTCCGCGACGGCGGCGACGTGGTGAGCGAACTGGCGGCCGGCGGCACCGACCAGGTCAACGTCCGCACGTCGGCGGCGACGACGATCGGCGACAACGTCGAGGCGATCTACGTGGTCGGCGCGATCTCGACCACGATCACCGGCGGCGCCACGCTCGACAAGATCTATGGCGGCGCCCTGGTCGACGTGCTGACCGGGCTGGCCGGCAACGACACGCTGTTCGGCGGCGCCGGCAGCGACACGCTGTTCGGCGGCGCCAACGACGACCAGCTGCTGGGCGAGGCCGACGCCGACGTGCTGCAGGGCGATGCCGGCAACGACGCGCTCGACGGCGGCACCGGCGCCGACACCATGTCGGGTGGCATCGGCAACGACGTCTACCAGGTTCGCGACTCCGGCGACGTGGTGGTGGAGAACGCCAGCGAGGGCTCCGACCAGGTCAACGTGCGCACGGTCGCCGCCGTCACGATCGGCGCCAATGTCGAATACATCTACGCGTTCGACGCGGCCGGCTCGACGATAACGGCCGGCGGCACGGCCGACCGCATCTACGGCGGCGCGGCAACCGACGTGCTCGACGGCGGCGGCGGCAACGACACGTTGTTCGGCGGCGGCGGCGCCGACACGCTCTCGGGCGGGCTCGGCAACGACATTCTCGATGGCGGCACCGGCATCGACACGCTGGCCGGCGGCGGCGGCAACGACGCCTACAATCTCTACGACGCCGACATCGTCGCGGAGCTGACCGGCGAGGGCACCGACCAGGTCAACGTGCGCACCTCGGCCGCCGTGGTGGTGGGCGACAACGTCGAGTTCATCTACAGCCTGGTCGCCGGCACGACGGTGACCGGCGGCGCCACCAACGACCGCATGTATGGTGGTTCCGGCGTCGACGTGCTGACGGGCGGCGGCGGCAACGACATTGTCTACGGCGGCGCCTCGGGCGACACGCTGTCGGGCGGCGCGGGCGTCGATTTCCTCTACGGCGACGCCGCCATCGACACCGTCGCGGGCGGCCTCGGCAACGACTTCCTGTACGGCGGCGCCTCGTCGGACGTGTTCCTGTACGCCGCCGGCGACGGCAACGACCAGATCGTCGACTTCGCCGTCGGCGACAAGGTCGACCTGACCGGCGTGACGTTCGCCAGCGCGGTCGCCAACGTCGCCACGCTCAGCGACGGCGCCACGATGACGGCCCAGGCCGGCTGGGCGTGGACGGGGGCGGATTTCATCTGACGGCGACGACCGCCCCGAACGACGAAGGCCCGCCTGACGGCGGGCCTTCTGCGTTTCCGGTTCCGGTCGGGCCGCTATTTCACGTCGGCGGCGACCTGGACCTTGATCATCTTGTCGGGCACGCGCGGCGGCTCGCCCTTGGCGATCTTGTCGACGAACTCCATGCCCGACGTGACCTTGCCCCAGTAGGTGTACTGGTTGTCGAGGAAGTTGGCGTCGGCGAGGCAGATGAAGAACTGGCTGCGGGCGCTGTTGGGATCGCTGGTGCGGGCCATCGAGACGGCGCCGCGGGCGTGCGGCTCCTTCGAGAACTCCGCCTTCAGCGGATTGCCCATGCCGCCCGAGCCGGTGCCGGCCGGATCGCCGGTCTGGGCCATGAAGCCGGCGATCACGCGGTGGAACACCACGCCGTCGTACTTGCCCTCGCGCGCCAGCTTCTTGATCTGGGCGACGTGGCCGGGGGCCAGGTCGGGGCGCATCTCGATCACGACACGACCATCCTTGAGGTCGATGTAGAGCGTGTTTTCCTTGTCCATCGCGAATCCTTGGCCGACGAGCGAGACGAGGGCGAAAAGGGCGAGAATGGGCGTCGTCCAGCGCATGCGCGTCATCGCTCCGAGTGTCGGGTTGATTGGGGTTGATAGCCGGTAATGGCGCCCCGACCATGGCCGAACCGCCCACGATTCGCAAGATCGCGCGACGACGCGGGGCGGGGCAATCGGGCGACGGCTGTGCCGGCTCCGGAGCGGTCGTCGCATCGAGGGGAACGGTGCCGATGTCGCACCGTCCGGGAGCGCGCCACTCCAGTGGCGCTCATGGCGAACGTCCTCGATGGCCGATGCGGCGGCGAAGATGCGCCACTGGAGTGGCGCGCGCCCGGGTTTTTTCGTTTTGGCGAGGGTTTCACTGGGTCGAGACCGCCCCAACTCCCGGCGCGACGTTCATCCGATTGCCCCGGCGCCCGGGAGAAGGCCGCGGTTCAGTCCAGCCGGTAGGCGAACGGGACTTCGACGAGGATCGCGGCGGTCAGTCGCGCGCCGCCCCAGCTGGCGTCGATCTCGGGCGGCTTGAAGCGCATCTGGCGGGCGCTGCGCAGGGCGCCGTGGTCGAGCGACACGTGGCCGCTGCCGCGCTTGACGCGGGCGGCGCGCACCAGGCCGGTCGGGTCGAGTTCGAGTTCGATCAGCACGTCGCCCTGTTCGCCACGCGCGCGCGCCGCGATCGGATAGGCCTGGGTGTTGGCATCGCGCCGCGGATCGGGGCGCACGACGATGGGCGCCATCCGCGCGGTCGCCGGCGGTGTCGTGGCCGGGCGCGGCGGCGCTGGCTGGGCAGGCTGGGCGGGCGGCTGCCGCGGCGGCACCAGCAGCACCAGCGGGTCCGGATCGGCTGCGGAGAAGCGGCCGGGGGGCTCCGGCGGCGGCGGGAACTGGCCGGGCGTCGCGAAGCCATCGGGCGCCGGTCGTGTCTCGGCCGGCGGCTCGGCGCGGGCCGGTGGCGGTGGTGGCTCCAGCGGCGGCGCGGCCGTG
>CAMDVZ010000160.1 GCA_945878895.1 Caenispirillum bisanense
AAAAAAGAGCCGAGCGCGCAACGCAGGAACGTCGCGCGCAGCCTGACCTCGTGGTTCAAGCGCGGTCTGCGGCGCATCCAGTTCTGCCTTCAGCGCCTCGTCCCGCCACCACCACTCTGGGCAGCTTGGAAAAATGATGGGTGGTAAGGTCGCCGCCGTCGCCCGCTCCCCGGTCATGGACTCCGCCCGGCGCCCGCGCCATATACCGGCGATGGACCCGGTTCCCTTCCGCAAGATGCACGGCCTCAGCAACGACTTCGTGGTGCTCGACGCGCGCGCCGCGGCTTTGCCGCTGTCGCTCGCCAGCCGCCGCCGGATCGCCGACCGCCGGCTGGGGGTGGGGTGCGACCAGCTGATCGTGCTGGAACCGCCGAGCGACGCCGGCGCCGACCTGTTCATGCGCATCTACAATCCCGATGGATCGGAGGCCGGCGCCTGCGGCAACGCCACCCGCTGCGTCGCCTCGCTGGCGATGGCGGAGCGCGGCGTCGACGATGTCGTGGTGCAGACCATCGCGGGCCTGCTGGAGGCCGAGCGGACGGGTAGCGCGCCCGATGGCACGCCGGTGATCGGTGTCGACATGGGGCCGGCGCGGCTGGACTGGCGCGAGATTCCGCTCGCGACGGCCTGCGACACGCTGCATCTGCCGCTGGCGCTGGGACCGCTGTCGGACCCGGTCGGTTGTTCGATGGGCAACCCGCACGCCACGTTCTTCGTGACCGGCGTGGAGACGCTACCGATCGCCGAACTGGGACCGACACTGGAGCACGATCCGCTGTTTCCCGAACGCGCCAACATCGGCTTCGCGGAGATCGTCGGACCCGACCGGATCCGCCTGCGGATGTGGGAGCGTAGCGCCGGGATCACCATGGCCTGTGGCTCTGGCGCCTGCGCGACCGTCGTCGCCTCGGCCCGCCGCGGACTGACCGGCCGCACGGCCGAGGTGATCCTCGACGGTGGCTCGCTGGTCATCGAATGGCTGCCCGACGGGCACGTCCTGATGACGGGCGGCGTGGCGCACGCCTTCTCCGGCACGCTCGATCCCTCGCTGCTGGCATGACTCAAGCGGGTCTCGACATCGTCACCTTCGGTTGCCGCCTGAACCTCGCCGAATCGGCCAGCATGCGGGCGCTGGCGGCCGAGGCAGGGTTGGCCGACACGGTGGTCGTCAATACCTGCGCCGTCACCTCGGAAGCCGAGCGCCAGGCGCGCCAGGCGATCCGCCGGCTGCGCCGCGAGCGACCTGCGGCGCGCATCGTGGCGACCGGCTGCGCGGTGCAAATCGACGCGGCGTCGTGGGCGGCGATGCCGGAAGTCGATGCCGTGATGGGCAACGCCGAAAAGCTCAACCCCGCGACCTACGCCGCCTTTGCGACCGGCCGCGCGATCGCGGTCGGGCCATGGGAGGATGCCTCCGCCCTGCCCGATGACCCCGCGCCGGACCTGCCCGGCCACAGCCGCGGTTTCCTCCAGGTCCAGAACGGCTGCGACCATCGCTGTACGTTTTGCGTCATCCCGTTCGGCCGCGGTCCCAGCCGTTCGTTGCCGGCCGGCGCCGTCGTCGAGCGCGCCCGCGCCATGGTCGCCGCCGGCCGCAACGAGATCGTCCTGTCGGGCGTCGACCTGACCGCCTGGGGTGCCGATTTGCCCGGCAACCCCGGCCTTGGCGCGCTGTGCCGGCGGCTGCTGAAACTCGTGCCGGAGTTGCCGCGGCTGCGCCTGTCCTCGCTCGATCCGGTCGAGATCGACGACGAACTGGTGGCCCTGCTGGGCGAGGAGCCGCGCCTGATGCCGCATCTCCATCTCAGCGTCCAGGCCGGCGCCGATCTGACGCTCAAGCGCATGAAGCGCCGGCATGGCCGCGACGACGTGCTGCGGCTGGTCGACAAGGCGCGCGCGCGGCGGCCCGATGTGGTGTTCGGCGCCGACCTGATCGCGGGCTTCCCGACCGAGACCGATACGATGTTCGCCGACACCCTGGCGCTGGTCGAGCAGGCCGACCTGCTGTGGCTGCACGTGTTTCCCTATTCGCCGCGCGCCGGCACGCCGGCCGCCCGGATGCCGCAGGTTCCCGGTCCGGTCCGCCGCGAGCGCGCCGCCCGCCTGCGCGCGGCGGGCGAGGCCAGGGTCGATCGCTTCTTGCAGGCGCAACGTGGACGGGTCGTGTCGGCCCTGATCGAGCTCGACGGCAGCGGCCATACCGAGCACTTCGCGCCGGTCCGTCCGGTCGAAGCTTTGCCGGCCGGCGCCGTGGTCGACCTCGCCGTCGTCGGCGTCGAGGGACGCTGGTTGATCGCCACCTCAGTGGAGCGCGCCGCCGCATGAGCGAGCCGAAAAA
This sequence comes from Caenispirillum bisanense, assembly GCA_945878895.1. GTDB lineage: Bacteria > Pseudomonadota > Alphaproteobacteria > Reyranellales > Reyranellaceae > CAMDVZ01. The sequence continues at coordinate 2,339 of CAMDVZ010000160.1, forward strand.
GTCCTGGTTCGGCCGCCTCAAGGACGGGCTGGCGAAATCCACCCAGCGCGTCACCCAGGCGATCACCGCCGTCTTCACGAAGAAGAAGCTCGACCAGGCGACGCTCGACGAACTCGAGGACGTGCTGATCCAGGCCGATCTCGGCGTCGCGGTGGCCGACCGGCTGGTCTCGAACCTCAAACGGACCCGCTTCGACAAGGAAGTGACCGACGAGGACGTGCGCGGTGCCTTCGCCCAGGACATCGCGGCCATTCTCGCGCCCGTCGCGATCCCGCTCGCCATCGATCCCGCGCGCAAGCCGCACGTCGTGCTGGTGATCGGCGTCAATGGCAGCGGCAAGACCACCACCATCGGTAAGCTCGCCAAACGACTGGTCGAGGACGGCAAGTCGGTCAGCATCGCAGCCGGCGACACCTTCCGCGCCGCCGCCGTCGAGCAGCTGAAAATCTGGGGCGAGCGGGCGGGCGTCCCCGTCATGTCGCGCGACACGGGTGCCGACGCCGCCGGCCTCGCCTTCGATGCCTTTCAGGGCGCGAAGGCCGACGGCACCGACGTGCTGCTGATCGACACCGCCGGCCGGCTGCAGAACAAGACCGGCCTGATGGAGGAGCTCGCCAAGATCGTGCGGGTGATCCGCAAGCTCGATCCGGCGGCACCTCATTCCTGTCTGCTGGTGCTCGATGCCACGGTCGGCCAGAATGCCCATAGTCAGGTCGAGGTGTTCAAGGACATGGTGCAGGTCGATGGTCTCGTGGTGACCAAACTCGACGGCTCGGCCAAGGGCGGCGTCCTGGTGGCGCTGGCCGAACGCTTCAAACTTCCCGTGGTGGCGATCGGCGTCGGCGAGGGCATCGACGATCTGCGTCCCTTCGACGCCACCCATTTCGCGCGCAGCCTGATGGGCCTGGAGACCGCTTCGTGAGCGAGGAGGGCAACGCGGCACGCCGCAAGGGCGGCCGCAAGCTGCTGGGCGTGGTGTTCGAGTTCGCGCCGCTGCTGCTGTTCTTTCTCGTCAACGGCCGCTACGGACCCTTCGGCATGCTGGCCGAATCGCTGGCGAAGCCGCTCGGCGTCGAGAGTTACGACATCACCCAGCGCGCCCTGTTCGCCGGCACTGCGGTGTTCATGGCCGCCGCCGCGGTGGCGCTTCCGCTGTATCGGCACTTCGAGGGCCGTTGGCCGCTGATGCCGATGATCGGCGCCTTCTTCATCGTCGTGTTCGGCGGCCTGACGCTCGCGCTGCACGACGAACTCTTCATCAAGATGAAGCCGACCATCGTGAACACGCTGTTCGGCTGCATCCTGATCGGCGGGCTGCTGTTCGGGCGATCCTTGCTGAAGGTGCTGCTGGGGGCAGCCTTCCAGCTCGACGACGCGGGCTGGAAGGAACTGACCAAGCGCTGGGCGATCTTCTTTTTCGTGCTCGCCATCGTCAACGAGGTGATGTGGCGCGGCTTCAGCACCGAGACGTGGATCTTCTCCAAGATGGCGGTCAGCATGCCGCTCACCATCGTCTTCGCGCTGTTCCAGACCCCGCTGCTCAAGCGCCACTGGCACGGCGAGGACAACCCGTTCAAGGGGTAGGATAGGGGCCGGCGCTCCCGCCGCCGCGCGTTCAGACGCCGGCGAGCAGATGCACGCAGAACAATTCGTCGGCGTCCATCCACGAGCCGACGGCTGCGTAACCGACGGTCGCCGCCGTCGCGACGAACTGCTCGGGCCGGTACTTGTAGGAGTATTCCGTCCGGATCCGCTCGCCCGCCCGCAGCGTGAACGCGCGGCCGGCCACGCGCACGACCTGGTCGATCAGGCTTTCGACGAAAATCTCGATGCGCTGGAGCTCGGCATTGTAGAACGCGACGTGCCGGAACCGGTCGGGATCGAAGCTGCCGTCGAGCTCCCGGTTCATGCGCCGCAGCAGATTGATCGTGAAGGCCGCCGTCACGCCCGCGGCGTCGTTGTAGGCGGCGTTCAGCACCGCCTCGTCCTTCACCGTGTCGACGCCGATCAGCAGCATGCCGCCGTGGCCCAGCACCCGGCGGGTCGTGGCGAGAAAGCGTTGTACCTCGTCGGGCGTCAGGTTGCCGATCGTCGAGCCCGGAAAGAAACCGAGCCTGCCCCCGGGAAAGACCGGCAGCGAGGACTCCTCCAGCCGCATGTAATCGGCGGCGATCGCCGTGATCGGCAGCGCCGGAAACCGCTTTGCCAGCCGCGCGCGGGACGCCGCGAGCTGTTCCACGCAGACATCGACGCAGACATAGGCCGACGGCGTCGCCAGCGCGTCGAGCAGGATTTCCGTCTTGGTCGCGGCCCCGCTGCCGAACTCGATCACGGAACAGGACGGCCCCGCCGACGCCGCCACTTCAGGCGCGCAATCGCGAAGGATGCCGGTCTCGACGCGGGTGACGTAGTACTCCGGCGTCTCGCAGATCCGCTCGAACAGCGCCGAGCCGTGTTCGTCGTAGAGGTACTTCGACGGGATCGCCTTGCATTGCCCGGCAAGCCCCGCGAGGACGTCGCGGGCGAACTCCCGCCGCGCGACGTCGCCGGAGGACCGGGGCAGGAGCGCCGAACCGGTCATGGGATGTCCCTCGCGAGCCGGACGCCGCTGAACTGCCACCGCGCGTCGGGCGGAAAGAAATTGCGGTAGCTGTCGCGAAGATGGCCGTCGGGCGTGGCGACGGAGCCGCCCCTGAGCACCATCTGGCCGGACATGAACTTGCCGTTGTATTCGCCGACCGCGCCATCGACGGCGGCGAAGCCCGGATAGGCGACATAGGGACTGGCGGTCCATTGCCAGACCGCCCCCCGCATCTGCTCGAGCCCGCCCAAGCCGCGCGCCGCGGCGGGATGGAAGACGTCGTCCCCACCGCCGGCCTCCGCGGCGGTATCGACCGTCGCCGCGGCGGTCTCCCATTCGGCCTCGGTGGGCAGCCGGTGCCCGCTCCAGCGCGCGAAGGCGTAGGCCTCGTGGAAGCTGACGTGGCACACAGGCTCTTCGGCGCGTACCGGACGCGCGCCCGAGAGGGCGTAGAGCCACCACGCGCCCTCGCGCGCGAACCAGTAGAGCGGCGCCCGCCAGCCGTCGCGTTGCGCCGCCGCCCAGCCCTCCGACAACCAGAATTCCGGCCGCGCGTAGCCGCCATCGTCGATGAAGGCCTGGAACTCGCCGCAGGTCGCCAGCCGCGAGGCGAGCGCGAAGGGCCGCAGCCACACAAGGTGGCGCGGTCCTTCGTTGTCGAACGCGAAGCCATCGCCGCCATGGCCGATCTCGCGCAATCCCCCCTCGAAATCGATCCAGCGCGGCGCGCCGGGAGCCGGATCGCGGACCGCCGCCCCGACCGCCGCATAGGCCGGACGCGACGGCTGCGTGCCCAGCGCGTGTTTGGTGTCGGTGACGATCAGTTCCTGATGCTGTTGCTCGTGGTGCAGGCCGAGCTCGACCAGCGCCCGCGCCGCCGCGTCCATCGGACCGGACAGGGCCTCGTACAGCCGGCGCGTGATCTCGGCGCGATAGGCCATCACCTCGCCCAGCCCCGGCCGCGACAGAAGCCCGCGACGGGCGCGCGGATGCCGCTCGCCGATCGCGTCGTAGTAGGAATTGAACAGATAGCCGTAGGCGGCGTCGACCGGACGGTAGCCGGGAACGCGGGCGAGCACGAATGTCTCGAAGAACCAGCTGGTGTGGGCCAGATGCCATTTCGTCGGGCTGGCGTCGGGCATGCTCTGGATCTGCTGGTCTTCCGCCGACAAGGGCGCGGCCAACGTTTCCGTGCGTCGTCGTATCGCCGCGAACCGGTCGCGCTGGCCGGCCGCGTCGGGGGCGGGCGCGCGACACCCGGCGGCCGGCCGGAGGTTTCCGATCAATGCCGCGTCCGGACCAGCCGCGCTTCGCGCGCTTGCATCGCCCATGTTTCCGATCCCCCGGCCAAGCGTTGCCATCCCGCAGGCCAGCCGATTAAACGACGAAAAACGCGGACCGGTCCACTGGCAACGCATTCCGGGCAATCCGTCGTTGCACGTCGTGTGGCAACGGCCCACCCTCCCGACATGGTCAACGTCTCGCGAGGATCAGCATGCCGATTCACGAGGCCGATCCGTGGCGCCTGCAGTACTTCGACGGCGTCGATTGTCCCGCGCATGTCCACGTCCCGACCGAGGACAGCGACGCGTGGTCGTGGAACCCCCGCCATCGCTGGGTCTACGACAAGCTCGCCGTCGCGCTGAGCCAAGGCCTGCGGGCGGCGCCGCACGGCGTCGCGCCGGAGACCTATCCGGTGTTCTCCAAGCCGATCGTCAACCTGCGCGGCATGGGCGTCGACAGTCGTCCCATCGGCTCGGCCGACGAGTACCGGACCGGTTTGACCGCCGGTCATTTCTGGACCGAGCTGCTGGAGGGCGAGCACGTCAGTACCGACGCGGCGCTGGTGGACGGCGCACCCCTCTGGTGGCGGCACGCGACGGGCGTCGCGGGCCCGGGCGGCACGTTCGACCACTGGGTCGTGCACGCCGCGTCCCGACCCGGTCTGGAGGCGTATTGCGGCGACTGGTCGCGACGGCTCCTGCGCGGCTATACCGGCATGGTGAATTTCGAGACCATCGGCGGGCGGATCATCGAGGTCCATCTGCGCTTTGCCGACCAGTGGCCCGATCTCTATGGCCCCGGCTGGGTCGAGGCGCTGGTCGGCCTGTACGAGTCCGGCACCTGGCGGTTCGCCGACGATGACCGCGCCACCGGCTACAGTGTCGTCCTGTTCGCCCCGCATGGCGGCCGGCCGCGCCATCCCGCCGCCGGCGTCCTCGAGGCGGTGCGTGGCCGGCCCGGAATTTCCAGCGCGCAGATCACCTTCCACGAGGACCGCGATCCGGCCGCGCACGCCATGCCGCCCGGCGGCTTCCGGCTGGCGATCGTCAATTGCCGCGATCTGCGCGCCGGCGTGGAAGCGCGGTCGATCCTGGCCGCCGCGTTAGAGGCCGGACGCGCGGCGACCTGAGCCTTCAGGTCCCGCCACGGCCGTTCCCCTACCGCAGGCCCTGATACTCCGGCGGCGAGCCAAAGGGCGCGAAGCTCTTCAGGTCCTTCGTCTCGTGCCAGTGGTTCAGCGCCCAGGTGCTGGTCGGGAAGGCGAGTTCCTTCCACGGAATCTCGTCCCAGCGGAGCAGCGCCACTTCGAGGCTCTCGACGCCCGGCGCCACGTCGGGCGACAGCAGCCGGGCGCGGTACATGACGTGGATCTGGCCGATGCGGGGAATGTCGTAGAGGCCGATCAGGGCGTCGATCTCGATTTTGGCGCAGGTCTCTTCCCATGCCTCGCGCGCCGCCCCCTCGGCCATGGTCTCGCGCATCTCCATGAAGCCCGCCGGCAGGGTCCAGTAGCCCTTGCGGGGATGGATCGAGCGCTTGCCGAACAGGATGCGATCTTCCCAGACGCAGACGGCGCCAACCACCAGCTTGGGGTTTTCGTAGGCGACGAAGCCGCAATCGTCGCACACCAGCCGCTCCAGCGAATCGCCGTCGGGCACGCGGCGGCGGAAATTGGCGGGCGGTCCCCAAGCGGGGCGGGGTGGCTTGTTCTCTGTGTCTGTCATCGTGGCGCGATCATCGGCTGGCCGATTGCCGCTTGGCAAGCAGCCCTACCGCCCGCTTGGCACGATCCGCCAGATGGTGCGTCCGACATCGTCGCTCATGAACAGCGCGCCGTCGGGGGCGACGGCGACGCCGGCCGGCTTGCCCCAGATCGTGGCGCGGCTGGCGCCGGCAATCCAGAAGCCGCTGGCGAACACCTCGTAGCCGCCGGCCGGCTTGCCGTCGGCTCCGAACGGCACGAAGGCAACGAAATAGCCGCGCGGCTTGTCGGCGTTCCACGAACCCTGCAAGGCGACGAACGCACCGCCGCGATAGCGTTCGGGAAACAGCGTCTTGTCGTAGAAGGCCATGTGGATCGGTGCCGAATGCGCCTCGAACAACAGCTCCGGCACGCGCGTGGCGGCCACGAGGTCGGGCCGTTTGGCACCGAGACCGGGCTGCGGTCGCGCGCCGAGCCAGGCGTAGGGCCAGCCATGGAAGGACCCGGGCTCGATCTTCCCGAGATAGTCGGGCACGAGATCGTCGCCGAGGCCATCGCGCTCGTTGACCACCGCCCAGAGGTCGGCGGTGCCGGGCCTGATCGCGATGCCGATGGCGTTGCGCAGGCCGCCTGCCAGGGTGCGCTGGCCCGAGCCATCGCGGTTGAATTGCTGGATCGTGGCGCGCGGCGAGGGCTCCTCGGCGATGTTGCCGGCCGATCCGACCGAGACGTAGAAGCTGCGGCCGTCGGGATGGAACGCGAGATTGCGCGTCCAGTGCCCCGACGCCGGACCCAGCGCGCCCGCCGGCGTTATCCGCGCCGGCCGGCCGCGCGGCTTGAGGTCGCCCGGTGCGTAGTCGACCCGCCACACCCCGGCGACGTCGGCGATGTAAAGCCCGTCGGGCTGGATCGCCAGACCGAAGGGGCGGTTCAGGCCCTCCACGAGAGTCGATTTCAGGTCGGCGCGACCGTCGGCGTCGGCGTCGCGCAGAAGGGTCACGCTGCCGGTCTGCGACTCCGCGATCAGCACGTCGCCGTTGGGTGCGACCAGGATCGTGCGGGGATGGTCGAGATTGTCGGCGAACAAGGTGGCGCGGAAGCCGGCCGGCACGCGCAATGTCGCGGTCGCCGGTCGTGGCACGCGCTCGGCCGGATTGACGGCGCTGGGGCTGCTGTACGGCGCGGGCAGCTTGTTTATGTCGATGGCGAACCGTTCGCCCGGCGCGCGGTCGCCGGACTGCGCGACCGCGATACCGGCGAGCGCAAGCGACAACGCCAGCGTCGCGGCGCCGATGGATCGCGCCGCGGTCCGCATCGTCACGCCGCGCGGATCAGGGCCGCGACGCCAGGCAACTCCTTGCCTTCCATCCATTCGAGGAAGGCGCCGCCGGCCGTCGAGATGTAGCTGAATTGCTGGTCCACGCCGGCATGCGCCAGCGCCGCCACCGTGTCGCCGCCGCCCGCCACCGACAACAGCTTGCCGGCCACGGTCAGCCGCGCCGCCTCGCGCGCCACGGCGACCGTGCCGGCATCGAACGGCGCGATCTCGAAGGCACCCAATGGCCCGTTCCACACCAGCGTCGCGCAACCCGCCAGGGCGGCGTTCAACGCGGCGACCGATTTCGGTCCGACATCGAGGATCATCGCGTCGTCGGGCACGGCGGCCACGTCGACCACGCGGCTGGCCGCACCTGCCTTGAACTCGGTGGCGACGACGGCGTCCACCGGCAACAATACCTCGCAGTTCGCCGCCGCGGCGCGCGCGAGAATGGCGCGCGCGGTGTCGGCGAGGTCCTTCTCGCACAACGACTTGCCGACGCCGATGCCTTGCGCGTGCAGGAACGTGTTGGCCATGCCGCCGCCGATGATCAGGCGATCGACCCGGCCCACGAGGTTGCCCAGCAATTCCAGCTTGGTCGACACCTTGGCGCCGCCGACCAGGGCGGCGACC
>CAMDVZ010000161.1 GCA_945878895.1 Caenispirillum bisanense
GCCGCTGGCGGTCGGCCTGCTCGCGCAGCATGGTCTGGTCGTGCACGCCTATCTGGGCGCCGCGCTCGCGTCCGGCCTCGCCGCGCTTGCGCTGCTGCCGCTGCGGATCGCGCGTCCGGCCGCGCCCGCCGCCGTCGACAGCCTGTTCGCCACCGTTCGGGCGGGGGCGGCGTTCGTGGCCACCCAACCCTTGCTGCGCGGCATCGCGATTTGCGCGGTGCTGTGGAATTTCGCGTTCTTCGCACTGACGGCCTCGTTCGTGCCCTTCGCGATGGAACGCCTGGGCCTCGGACCGGCAGGCACCGGTGTCGCGCTCGCTGCCTATGGCGCGGGCGCCGTATTGGCGGGCCTGACCGGCGGCCGCCTGGTCAGCGGCGTCGAGCCGCGCCACATGCTGATGTTCGGCCCGGGCGTGTCGACCATCGCCGGCGGCGCCTTGTGGCTGGCTGCCGGGGTGGGTGGGGACGCCGGTCTCGGTCTCGCGGTGCTGGCCTGGTTCCTGATCGGCTTCGGGCCGATCCTGTGGCTGATCTGCCAGACCACGATCCGAAGGCTCGTGACGCCGGCGGCACTGATGGGCCGCGTCGGCGCCACCATCCAGATCCCGATCTACGGCATTCGTCCGCTTGGCGCGATCGCGGGTGGCCTGGTGGCGGCGCACGCCGGCCCGGCCGCGGCCGTCGTGCTGGTGCTGGCGGTGTTCGCTCTCTCCACCGCCGTGATCGCCCTGTCGCCGGCGCTGCGGGCCTTGCGCGCGTTGCCCGGTCCGGTCCTCTCACCGGCCGCCGCGTGAGTCCGAACGGCCAGCGCGGTTCACCGCCGCGGCGCCCGATGTCGGCGACGATCATGGAGATCATCGCATCTTGCCGGTTTGCGCCTGCCCGGTCCGGGCGTACCGTTGGCGACCATCGTTTCCGCGGAGTATCGGCCATGTGGCCCGACCGTCGTTTTCTCGACCTCGCCGGCATCGAGCATCCCGTCATCCAGGCGCCGATGGCGGGATCCTCGACGCCGACGCTGGCGGCCGAGGTGTCGGCCGTCGGCGGGCTCGGTTCGCTCGCTTGCGCGATGGCGAGCGTCGAGCAGACGCGCGCCGCGATCGCCGTGATCCGCCAGCGCACCGACAAGCCGTTCAACGTCAATTTCTTCTGCCACGAACCGCCCGTCGTCGATGCCGGGCGCGAGGCTGCATGGCGGCGGTCGCTGGCGCCGTTCTATGCCGAGCTCGGCGTCGATGCCTCAAAGCTCGCCGATGGGCCCGCGCGCGTGCCGTTCGATGCGGCCATGTGCGACCTGATGGTCGAGACCAGGCCGAAGATCGTCAGCTTTCATTTCGGCCTGCCCGCCGAGCCGCTGTTGCGGCGGGTGCGCGACGCCGGGTGCCTGATCCTGAGTTCGGCCACGACGGTCGCCGAGGCGCGCTGGCTGGAGGATCATGGCGTCGACGCCATCGTCGCCCAGGGCAGCGAGGCGGGCGGCCACCGCGGCATGTTCCTGACCACCGATATCGCCGCGCAAGTGGGTACCATGGCGCTGGTGCCGCAGGTCGTCGACGCCGTGAAAGTGCCGGTGATCGCGACCGGCGGCATCGCCGACGCGCGCGGCATCGTGGCGGCGCTGGCGCTGGGTGCTGCGGCGGTGCAGCTCGGCACCGCGTATTTGCTATGCCCGGAGGCCGCCACCACGGCGGTGCATCGCGCCGCGCTGAAGGCCGGCCGCGACGACACCACGGCGTTGACCAATCTCTTCACCGGCCGGCCCGCTCGTGGCCACTTCAACCGGCTGATGCGCGCGCGCGGGCCGATCGGCGAGGCGCCGCAATTTCCGCTCGCCGCCAATGCCGTGGCGCCATTGCGCGCGGCCGGCGAGGCGACGGGTTCGGGCGACTTCTCGCCGCTCTGGTCGGGCCAGGCGGCGCGGCTGGCGCGCGAGATCGACGCCGCGACGCTCACGAAGCAACTGATCGACAGCACGCGCGCCGGCATGGCGCGCCTGCGCGTCTGACCGAACGAAAACGGCCCGGTCGTCGCCGACCGGGCCGCTGTTTCGCGATCGGTCGCGACCTAGTCGCGCTGGACGCACATGGCGATGCCCATGCCGCCGCCGATGCAGAGCGTGGCGAGACCCTTTTTGGCGTCGCGCTTGCCCATTTCATGGAGCAGCGTCGTCAGCACGCGCGCGCCCGAGGCGCCGATCGGATGACCCAGGGCAATGGCGCCGCCGTTGACGTTGAGCTTGTCGGGATCGAGGCCGAGTTCCTTGCCGACCGCGACGGCTTGCGCCGCGAAGGCCTCGTTGGCTTCCACGAGATCGAGGTCCTTGACCGTCCAGCCAGCCTTCTTCAGCGCCGCCTGCGAGGCCGTCACCGGGCCGATGCCCATGATGGCGGGATCGACGCCCGTGGTTGCCCACGACACGATGCGCGCCAGCGGCTTGAGGCCGCGCTTTTTCGCTTCCTCGGCGCTCATCAGCACCAGGGCCGCGGCGCCGTCGTTGATGCCCGAGGCGTTGCCGGCAGTGACCGAGCCGCCATCCTTGGCGAAGGCGGGCCGCAGCTTCGAGAGCGATTCGATGGTGGTGCCGTGGCGCGGGAACTCGTCGGTGTCGATCACGATGTCGCCCTTGCGGGTCTTGACCGTGACGGGAACGATCTCGTCCTTGAACTTGCCCGCCTTCTGGGCCGCCTCGGCCTTGTTCTGCGAGGCGCAGGCGAAGGCGTCCTGTTCGGCGCGGGTGACCTGGTAGCGTTGCGCCACGTTCTCGGCGGTGTTGCCCATGTGGTAGCCGTGGAAGGCGTCCCACAGGCCGTCCTTGAGCATCGAGTCGACGAACTTCATCTCGCCCATCTTGGTGCCGTCGCGCAGATGGGCGACGTGCGGCGCCTGGCTCATGCTCTCCTGGCCGCCGACCACGATGATGGAGGCGTCGCCGTTGCGGATCGCCTGCCAGCCGAAGGCCACCGCGCGCAGGCCCGAGCCGCACAGCTGGTTGATGCCGAGCGCGGTCTTGCTGTCGGGGATGCCGGCGTTGATGGCGGCCTGGCGGGCCGGGTTCTGGCCCTGGCCGGCGCCGAGGATCTGGCCGAGAATGACCTCGTCGACTTCCTCGGGCTTGATGCCGGCGCGCTCGATGGCGGCCTTGACGGCGGCCTTGCCAAGATCGTGGGCGGCGACGCCGGCGAAAGCGCCGTTGAAGGTTCCGATAGGCGTGCGCGCGGCGCTGACGATGACGACGTCGGTCATGGCTGTCTCCTTGGCTGGCGGCGAACGGCCCGGTCGACGGCCGCCTCGATGTGGCACTGCAACATAAACTGGCCCGACTTATAGGCGCCGTCCCCGGACCCGGCAAGGCGACCGGCTTGTCCGGTACACACCCCCCACGCCCGGGCTTCGGCCGGACAAGGCCGGACAGGCCCGGACAAAGCGGTTAGTGGCCGGACAACGCGACTTTTGCGCCGGGCAAGCCCCGGACAAGCCCCGGACAACGGGGTCGAAGCGGCGGACAGGCGGCCAAAGTCGTCGGCCAATTCCGGACGGGAGTTGGCAAGTGGGGTCGTTTTCGATGTGCATTTCATGTATCGAAATGCAGTAGAGTGTCTTAGTTCAGCATCATTTTCAATCCCGGACGTCCCTTGTTATTCTCGACTGAATGTGCAGTATGTATTGTTCGTTGCTATCTGTCAAGGCACTCCTGCTCGCCGACAGGGCAATCGGGTGAACCGCGCGCTTCTCCCGCCGCAGGCCCGCGACCGGCGCCTGCCACGACTAAGGCCACCACCGTCGCCGACATCGGCGAGCGTGTTTGCCTCGTCGACCGAGGTCAGGGCTGGATGGTGCGCGCGCACGGAACGAACTGCTGTCGCGGGCGCGACAACGCCCGGCACGCGGACCTGGAGGCAATCCCCGAGAGCTACGCGGCGAACATCGCGAAGGCGGCCGGGCGGCAGATCGAGCAGCGACCGTAGCGCTCCGCCCACTCATTGTCCCGGGCGCTCCCTCACTCCGTCACCGGATAGCGCTCGAACGCCGGCAATTTGTGCGCCTCGGTCATCCAGCCGATCCGGTCGGCGACCTGGATGTGGATCTGGGCCGGGATCGCGTCGGGGTCGTCGTAGGTGCCGCTCTGCACGTCGGTGATGCCGGGCAGCATGGCGGCGTTGACGTAAAACAGGCCGGTGCCGCAGGCGGCGCAGAAATGCCGGCGGCCGTGTTCGGACGATTGGTAGATCCTGGGCGTGCCCTTGATTACCGTGACCTGGTCGGCCTGGTACATGGTCCAGCCGACCATCGGCGCGCCGGCGTGGCGGCGGCAATCGGTGCAATGGCAGAGCGCGTGGTGCATCGGCTCGCCTGACGTTTCGTAGCGGATCGCGCCGCAATGACAGCCGCCCTCGGGCATGTCGGTCTCCATCGGTCGGGAGAGGCAGGTTCGCCGAGTTCCGCGTTTGCCGCAATGCTCCCCTCGCCGGGCCCGCACCTTGCCGGTCGCGGCATTCCGGGCCTAGGCTTGGCCCCGGACGTCGCGGCTCGACACGTGGCGCCGGAGATAGGGAAGAAAACCATGCGGCGATGGATCGACCGGTTGACGGCATGCGGGCTGGCGCTGGCCTGCGTGGGCGGCGTGGGCGGCGTGGCCACCGAGGCGCTGGCGCAGAAGAGCGGCGGCACCTTGCGTGTCTATCACCGCGACAACCCGCCCAGCGCCTCGATCCACGAGGAGGCGACCAACTCGACCGTCATCCCCTTCATGAGCGTGTTCAACAACCTCGTCCTCTACGACCAGGGCGTGGCGCAGAACAGCATGGAGTCGATCCGCCCCGACCTCGCCGATTCCTGGACCTGGAACGCCGACAAGTCGAAGCTGACCATGAAGCTGCATGCCGGCGTGGCCTGGCACGACGGCAAGCCTTTCACGGCGAAGGACGTCGCCTGCACCTTCGATCTGCTGACCGGCAAGGCGGAAGCCAAGCTGCGGCGCAATCCGCGCTCGTCGTGGTACACGAACCTCGATCGCGTGGAAGCGAGCGGCGATCTGGAAGCGGTGTTCCATCTCAAGCGGCCGCAACCCTCCTTCATCGCCCTGCTGGCCTCGGGCTACACGCCGATCTATCCCTGCCACGTGCCCGCGGCCCAGATGCGCACGAAGCCGGTGGGAACCGGGCCGTTCAAATTCGTCGAGTTCAAGCCCAACGAGGGCATCAAGCTGGCGCGCAATCCCGACTACTGGAAGAAGGGCCGGCCGTACCTCGACGCCATCGAGTACACGATCATTCCCAATCGCTCGACGGCAATGCTGGCCTTCCAGTCGGGCCGCATCGACCTGACCTTCCCGTGGGAGGTGACGATCCCGCTGATGAAGGACATCAAGACCCAGGCGCCGACGGCGGTCTGCCAGGTCAGCTCGATGAACAACAGCGTCAACCTGATCGTGAACCGCGACAAGCCGCCGTTCGACAACCCCGACATCCGCAAGGCGATGCTGCTGGCGCTCGATCGCAAGGCCTTCGTCGACATCCTCAACCAGGGCAACGCCCAGCTCGGCGGCACCATGGCGCCGTTGCCCGACGGCGTGTGGGGCATGCCGCAGGCGATGCTCGACGCGATCCCCGGCTACGGCCCCGACGTCGCGAAGAACCGCGAGGAAGCGCGCGCCATCATGCGCAAGGCCGGCTACGGCCCCGACAAGCGCCTGCCGGTGAAGGTGGCGGCCCGCAACATCGCGCTCTACCGCGACCCGGCCGTGATCTTCGCGGACCAGATCAAGGAAGTGTATTTCGACGCCGAACTCGACGTCATCGACACCAGCGCCTGGTTCGTCCGGGTCGGCCGCAAGGACTACGCCGTCGGCCTCAACACGACCGGCAACGGCATCGACGATCCCGACCAGAACTACTTCGAGAACTTCGCCTGCGGGTCGGAACGCAACTACACCGGCTACTGCAACAGGGAGATCGAGCCGCTGTTCGCCGCGCAATCGGTCGAGCTCGACGCGGACAAGCGCAAGCGGCTGGTGTGGGAGATCGACCGCAAGCTGCTGGAGGACGGCGCCCGTCCCATCGTCATGTGGAACAGCGCCGCCACCTGCCACCAGGCCCACGTGAAAGGCTACGTGGCCCAGGTCAACAGCGTCTACAATGGCTTCCGGTTCGAGGATGTCTGGCTGGACAAGTAACCGGGGCGGTCATGGCCCTGCGTGGCGCAATTCGGGAAGGACGAGCGGCATGAAGAGGATTCTGATCGGCGGCATCGCACTGCTGGCCTCGGCGCTGGCGGCGCCGGCCATGGCGCAGAAGAGCGGCGGCACGTTGCGGATGTACTTCCACGACAACGCGCCGAGCGCCTCGATCCACGAGGAGGCGACGACCTCGACGGTCGTGCCCTTCATGCCGGTCTACAACAACCTCGTGCTGTTCGACCAGCAGGCCGCCCGCAACACGGTGGAGTCGATCAAGCCGGATCTGGCCGAATCCTGGGCCTGGAACGCCGACAAGTCGAAGCTGACCTTCAAGCTGCGCCAGGGCGTGACGTGGCACGACGGCAAGCCCTTCACCGCCAAAGACGTCGCCTGCACCTTCGCGCTCGTCCAGGGCACGGCGGCGGCCAAGCTGCGCAAGAACCCGCGCAAGGGCTGGTACGACAATCTCGACAAGGTCGTCGTCGCGGGCGACCACGAGGTGACGTTCGAACTCAAGCGCCCGCAACCTTCCTTCATCGTGCTGCTGGCCTCGGGCTACACGCCGATCTACTCCTGCCACGTCGGCCCCGCCGAGATGCGCACGAAACCGGTCGGCACGGGTCCGTTCCGGTTCGTCGAGTTCAAGCCCAACGAACACATCAAGCTGGCGCGCAATCCCGACTACTGGAAGAAGGGGCAGCCGTATCTCGACGCCATCGAGTACACGATCGTGCCAAACCGCTCGACCGCGATCCTCGGCTTCATGTCGGACCGGTTCGACATCACCGCGCCGTTCGGCATCACGATTCCGCTGTTGAAGGACATCAAGAGCCAGCTGCCGGCGGCGCAATGCACGACCGCCTCGATGAACAACAGCACCAACCTGATCGTCAACCGCGACAGCGCGCCGTTCAACGACGAACGCCTGCGCCGCGCCATGATGCTGGGCATCGACCGCAAGGCTTTCGTGGATATCCTGAACCAGGGCGACGCCATCATCGGCGGCGTCATGCAGCCGCCGACGGACGGCAGCTGGGGTCTGCCGCAGGCGATGTTCGAGAAGGTGAAGGGCTACGGCCCCGACGTCGCGAAGAACCGCGAGGAATCGCGCGCGATCATGCGCGAGCTCGGCTACGGCCCCGACAAGCGGCTCAAGCTGAAAGTGTCGACCCGCAACCACCTGTTCTATCGCGATCCGGCGGTGATCCTGATCGACCAGCTCAAGGAAGTCTGGTTCGACGCCGAACTCGACCTCGTGGACACCGCGGCCTGGTTCGCCAAGGTGGCGCGCAAGGACTACGCCGTCGGCCTCAACACCACCGGCAACGGCGTCGACGACCCCGACCAGACCTTCTTCGAGCACTACGCCTGCGGCTCAGAGCGCAACTACACCAACTACTGCAACAAGGACCTTGAGAAGCTCTACGTCGAGCAGTCCCGCGAACTCGACGTCGAGAAGCGGCGCAAGCTGGTGTGGGAGATCGACGTCAAGCTGCTGGAGGACGGCGCCCGCCCCATCATCATGTGGAACCGCGCCGCCAGCTGCTGGCATCCGCGCGTGAAGGGTGTCGTGTCGATGGTCAACAGCCTCTACAACGGCTCCCGCTACGAGGACGTGTGGCTGGACAAATAGCGCCACCGGAGGCGCCCGGCCATCGACCGTCTCCGTCGCGCGCGACGGAGACGGAACGGTCCGGATGCCTGTCGTGAGCCCGCTGCTTCACGACGTCGCGATCGTCGGCTATGGGCCGACCGGCGCCCTGCTGGCCAATCTGTTGGGACAGGCCGGACTCTCCGCCGTCGTCGTCGAACGCGACCGCGCCATCCATGCCCTGCCCCGCGCCGTGCATTTCGACGGCGAGACGATGCGGAATTTCCAGTCGGTCGGGCTGGCCGACCAGGTCGGCGCGATCGCGCGGCCATCGGCGCAGGGCATGCATTTCGTCAACGCCGCCGGCCAGACCCTGATGGTGCGGCGCGGCCGCGAAGGCGTCGGGCCGCAGGGCTGGGCCAACAACTGGTACTTCCACCAGCCCGAGCTGGAAGCCGTGCTGCGCCAGGGCGTGACCCGACACGCGAGCGTGCGCGTGCTGCCCGGCCACGAAGTCGTCGCGGTCGGGGATCGCGGCGACCAGGCCGCGCTGAGCGTGCGTGCGACGGACGCCGACGCAGGCACGACACCCGAAACGCTTGCCGCGCGCTACGTGGTGGGTTGCGATGGCGCGCGCTCGCTGGTTCGCCGCGCCATCGGCTCCACGACCGTCGATCTCGGGCTGCACCAGCCGTGGCTGGTGGTCGACATGATCTGCGACACCACGCGCCCGCGCGTCCAGGCGTTGCCTCCCCACACCGTGCAATGGTGCGATCCGGCCCGGCCGATGACGATCGTGCGGGTCAACGACAGCCGCCGGCGCTGGGAAATCATGGCGATGCCCGGCGACGACATGGACGCCCTGGCGCGGCCCGAGGTTTTCTGGCCGATGATCGCGCGCTGGATCGGACCCGACGATGCCACGCCCGAGCGCGCCGCCGTCTACACGTTCCACTCCGTCGTGGTCGAGGGTTGGCGGCGCGGCCGGCTGCTGCTGGCGGGCGATGCCTGTCACCAGACGCCGCCTTTTCTCGGCCAGGGCATGTGCGCGGGATTGCGCGACGCCGCCAACCTTGCCTGGAAACTGGCGGCGGTCCTGCGTGGCCAAGCCGGCGAGGCGCTGCTCGATCCCTACGAATCCGAACGCGCGCCACACGTGCGAACCTTCATCGAGCTGGCCGTGCGACTGGGCGCCGTCATCCAGCCGACCGATCCCGCCATCGCCGCCGAGCGCGACCGCCGCTTCGCCGAGGGCGGCACCGAACTGTTCGACTTTCCCCAGCCGCAGCTTGGCCCGGGTTGCCATGCCAGTGGCCCGCCGCCGGTGGGATCGGTTTTCCAGCAACCGCTGCTGGGCGACGGGCGGCGTCTCGACGACGTGGCCGGCTGGCGGTTCGCGCTGCTGGGCGACGACGCAGTGCTGGCCCATCTCGGCGAGGCAACGCTGGCCAGACTCGCCGCACTCGATGTCGCGGTGATCGCCGACCTCTCGCCCGCCCTCGAAGCCGGCCTCGCCGTCCACGGCGCCCGCGCCCTGCTGCTGCGCCCCGATCGCTACCTGATGGGCTTCGCGCGCGACGAGGCCGGGATCGCTGCCCTGCTCGACCTCGTGCCGGCGGCCTGAGCAAGTTTCACCGCGCCTTCATGCCGAACAAGGGTCGCAACCAGCCGACGCGGCGGATGCCCTCGTAGAGCAACCACGAGCCGGCGAAGGTCGCCGCCACGGCAAGAGCGAATTTCAGGGACAGGGGCAGTGTCGTGCCGACCAGCGACCACACCGCCATGACCGCCACCGTCTGGTGCAGGATGTAGAACGGGTAGACCGCCTCGGTGGCGCGGGCGAGGAAGGCCGGCCGCGCGGTAAAATGGCGACGCGCGAAGCCGACGATGGCGAGCACCCAGGCCAGCGTGTCGAGACCCGACAGCAGGGCGTAGAGGGGACGCTCCCCCATAGGCGCTAGGATAAGCCTTGACGCGGGGTATTGGGGCGTGATTCTGGACATGGATGCCCCTCGCATCGCCCCGGCTGGATCGCTGGTCCAGCATCGTCGCCCACGTGTCCTCGCAGCTGG
>CAMDVZ010000162.1 GCA_945878895.1 Caenispirillum bisanense
CGGCGTCGGAGCTGCCCGGCAGCGGCCCGCTGATTCTCGCCATCGACGATGGCTGGGCCGCTGCGCCCAACTGGCCGACCGTCCAGCGTCACGCCGAACGCCTTACCGAACGCGCCGAACGCGCCAAGCGGCCAGTGATCGTGCTGCCGACCGCGCCGGCCGCGCCCGACGAGGCACAGCCGCAACGCGGACTGATGCGTCCCGACGAGGCGCGCGCGGTGCTGCGCGCCCTGAAGCCCAAGCCGTGGCCGGCCGATCGCGCGGCCGCGACCGCCGAACTCGACCGGCTGGCACCACCCTCGCCCGCGCACGTGGTGTGGCTGAGCGACGGGCTCGAGACGCCCGACACGGCGCGGTTCGGCGAGCGGCTGGCCCGGGCAGGGTCGGTCGAGGTCGTGCGCCCATCGGCGGCGCATGCGCCGATGATGCTGATCCCGCCGCAGCTTGCGGGCCGCGAGCTCAAGGTCGTGGCGCGACGCGCGACGGCCGACGGACCGCGCCGCGTGGCGGTGCAGGGGCTCGACGATCGCGGCTCGCTGCTGGCGCGCGGATTCGTCGATTTCGGACCGACCGCGACGGAAGCCACCGGCACGATCGTGGTACCGGTCGAGCTGCGCAACCGCATCGTGCGGCTCGACATCGAAGGCCAGCAGGGTGCCGGTGCCACCGCGCTGCTCGACGAGCGCTATCGCCGCCGGCCGGTCGGCATTCTGGGCGAGAAGCAGGTCGCGGGCGGCCAGCCCCTGTTGCAGGAAGTGTTCTATCTCGAACGCGCGCTCGAACCCTACGCCAGCATATCCGTCGGCGACGTCGAGACGGTGCTCGGCCGCCAGACCGCCATTTTGCTGGTGCCCGACGGCGCCGCGCCGGGATCGGGCGAACGCGGCGCGTTGATCGACTGGATGAAAAAGGGCGGCGTGCTGGTGCGTTTCGCCGGACCGCGTCTCGCCGCCGGCGAGGACGATCTGACGCCGGTGAAACTGCGCCTGGGCGATCGCGCGCTGGGTGGCGCCATGAGCTGGGGCCAACCGGCCTCGATCGCGGAGTTCTCGCCCGGTAGCCCGTTCTACGGCGTGCGCGTGCCGCCCGACGCCAAGGTCACGCAGCAGGTGCTGGCCGAGCCAGGGCCCGACGTCGCCGACAAGACCTGGGCACGGCTGGCCGACGGCACGCCTTTGGTCACCGGCGAGCGGCGCGGCGAGGGCTGGCTGGTGCTGATCCACACCACTGCCAACACCAGCTGGAGCAACATCGCGCTGTCGGGCCTGTTCGTGGACATGCTGCAACGCATGGTCCAGCTCAGTCGCGGCGTGGCGGGCGACGCCGGCGCCGCGGCCTCGCTCAAGCCATGGAAGACGCTCGACGGCTTCGCGCGTCTGGTCTCGCCGCCGCTCGGCACCCTGCCGTTGCCGGCCGACCTGCCGCCGACACTGATTCCGCGACCGCAGATGCCGCCTGGCCTCTATGGCGACGAAACCTCGCAGGTGGCTTTCAATCTTGGCGGCCGGGTGCCGGTGCTGGCCCCCATCGCGTCGCTGCCGCCGGGCGCTTCGACCGACACCCTGACCGAGACCGGCGAGACGGATTTGACGCGCTGGTTCCTGACCGCCGCGCTGTGCCTTCTGCTGTTCGATCTGCTGCTGGCGCTGTGGCTGCGCGGCCTGCTGCCCTCGACCCGCGACCTCAAACGCCGTTCCGCGACGGCCGGGCTGTCGGTGCTGCTCGTCGCGGCGCTGGTCGCCTCGCCGCCAACCGACGTCCAGGCGCAGCAGGCGCCGCCGGGCAAACCGCCGGTCACACGCCCGCCCGCGCCGCGACCACCCGCGCCGCCGCCGGTCTCGACGGGCAAGCCGGCGGACGATCTTCTGCTGCGCGCCACGCTCGAAACGCGGCTGGCCTACGTGATCACCGGCAACCGCGAAGTCGACGAGCTCAGCCGCCAGGGACTCGAAGGACTGGGCGAAATCCTGCGCGCCCGCACCTCGGTCGAGCCCGGCGATCCGATCGGCGTCGACCTCGAGAAGGACGAGCCGCGGCTCTACCCAATCCTCTACTGGCCGGTGACTTCCGAACAGACGCCGCTGACGCCGGCCGGGGTCGCGGCGGTCGATCGCTACCTGAAGACCGGCGGCATCCTGTTCTTCGACACCCGCGACCAGCACATCACGCTGGGCCGCGGCGGCGCCAACGCCGACCTGCGCCGCCTGACGCGCGGCATCGAGCTGCCGCCGCTGGTGGCGATGCCGACCGAACACGTGCTGACCAAGGCCTTCTACCTGCTGTCGGAGACGCCTGGCCGCTGGGTCGGCGGCCGGCTGTGGCTGGAGGCAGGTGCCGGCCGCATCAACGACGGCGTCGCCAGCGTGATCGTCGGCAGCAACGATTTCGCCGGCGCCTGGGCGACCGACCGCAACGGTCGCGGCATCATGCCGGTGGCGCCCGGCGGCGAAAGCCAGCGCGAGATATCCTTCCGGTTCGGCGTCAATCTCGTGATGTACGCGCTGACCGGCAACTACAAGGACGACCAGGTGCATCTGCCCGACATCATGCAGCGGTTGCGCCGATGAACAGCGCCATCTCGGCCATCGTCTTCGATCCGCTGCTGTCGTGGGAGGCGCTGGCGGCTTTCGCCGCCGTCGCCGCGCTGCTGGTCGTGCTGGGCGCGCTGCGACGCGCCAAGGGCCTGGCGTGGCGGGCCGCCGCCATCGCCGCGGTGCTGGGGGCGCTGGCCAATCCGTCGCTGGTCGAGGAGCAACGCAAGCCGGTCGACGACGTGGCGCTGATCCTGATCGACGACAGCGACAGCCAGGGCATCGGCGACCGCCGCGCCCAGGCGGCCGCGGCGCGTCAGGCGGCGGTGAAGAAAATCGGGGCGCTGGGCGGCGTCGAGGTGCGCGAGGTCACGCTGCCACCATCGAGCCTGCGGGTCGGCAGCGAACGACTCGGCGGCACCCGCCTGATCGGCGCCCTGCGCAACGCGCTCGCCGACATTCCGCGCGAACGCCTGTCGGCGGTGCTGCTGATCACCGACGGCCAGGTTCACGACGTGCCGGCCGAGATCGCCGCCGACCTGATCGGCGCGCCCGTGCACCAGCTGTTGACGGGCCGGCGCGACGAGGCCGACCGGCTGCTGGTGGTCGAGCAGGCGCCGAAATTCGGCGTCGTCGGCCGCACCGTGACGATGAAAATCCGGGTCGAGGACACCGCGCCCGACGCGCGCTCGCCGGTGCCGGTCATGGTGACGGTCGGCAGCGAGCCGCCGCTGCGGCTGAGCGTGCCGCTGCGCCGCTCGGTCGAGATCGACATTCCCGTCGTCAATCCCGGCCAGAACGTCGTGCAGATCGAGGTGCCCCCGGGCACCCGCGAACTGACGCTGGAGAACAACCGCGCCCTCTTCGTTGTGAACGGCGTGCGCGACCGGTTGCGGGTTTTGCTGGTGTCGGGCGAGCCCTATGCCGGCGAACGGGCATGGCGCAACCTGCTGAAGGGCGATCCCGCCGTCGACCTCGTGCACTTCACCATCCTGCGCACCCCCTCGAAGGACGACTTCACGCCGACCCGCGAGCTGTCGCTGATCCAGTTCCCGATGCGCGAGCTGTTCGACCAGAAGCTCAAGGAGTTCGATCTCGTCATCTTCGACCGCTACGAGAGCGGCAACCTGATCACGCGCGACTATTTCCGCAACATCGCCAACTACGTGAACAACGGCGGCGCCCTGCTGGTCTCCGTCGGGCCGGTCTACGCGACGCCGCGCACGCTCCACCGCACGCCGCTCGGCCCTGTACTGCCGGCCGCCCCCACCGGCGAGGTGCTGGAGACCCCGTTCAAGCCGCGTCTGACCACCATCGGCGACCGCCATCCGGTAACCGCGGGCCTGCCCGGCGGGGGCAAGCACGCCCCGCTCGACAAGCCCGACGCCAAACGCGACGAGCCCGAATGGGGCCGCTGGTTCCGCATGGTCACCACCCGGGTGGAGCGTGGCAACACGGTGCTCGCTGGCCTCGACGACAAGCCGCTGGTGGTGCTCGACCGCTCCGGCGAAGGCCGCGTGGCGCAGATCCTGTCGGATCATCTGTGGCTGTGGAACCGTGGCGTCGATGGTGGCGGTCCGCAGGCAGAGCTGGTGCGCCGGATCGCCCACTGGCTCATGAAGGAGCCCGACCTCGAGGAGGAAGCCCTGCGCGCCGTCGTTTCTGGGGGCCGCATCGAGGTGCGCCGCCAGACCCTGGCGGATTCCTTCAAGCCAGTGACCATGACCGCCCCCGACGGCTCGACCCGCGCGCTGGCGCTGGTGCCGGTGGCGCCCGGTCGCGGCGTCGCGGCCATTGCCGTCGACAAGCCCGGCCTCTACCGCTTCGACGATGGTCAGCAGAAAGCCGTCGCTGCCGTCGGCAACCCCGACCCGCTGGAATTCTCCGACGTGCGGACGACGGCCGAGAAACTCAAGCCGATCGTCGAGGCCTCCGGCGGCGGCACGCTGTGGCTGGCCGACTCGCCCGATCCGGTCATCCGGGCGGTGTCGCCGGGCCGGGCGATGGCGGGCTCGGACTGGATCGGCATTCGCCGCAATGGCGGCTACACGGTCGCGGGCGTCGACCGCTACCCGCTGCTGCCTGGCATCGCCGTCGCCCTGCTGTTCCTGTTCGCCATCGGTCTGGCGTGGTGGCGCGAGGGGCGCTGAAGCGTCCGGCGCCGTGCCCTAGGGCGTGCGTTTTCGTTCCAGCCGCCTGGCCCATTTCTCGGCCCAGGCGTGCAGCGGCAGCAACGCCGCCAGCAGCGCCTTGCCCTCGTCCGTCAACCGGTAGCCCGCGGGCTCGCCGACCTCGACCAGCCCCGCCTCGCGCAGCTCCGCCAGCCGGACGTTCAGGACCGAGGGGCTGACGGCGTCGCAGCGTTCCCGCAGCGCCCGGAAGCTCGGCACGTCGGTCCGCAGTTCCCACAGGATGCGCTGCGTCCAGCGCCGTCCCAGCAGATCGAACGCGGCCATGATCGGCCGGCCCGTGGTCGAGCCACGGACGGCGCGGCCGGGCAGCGGGATCGCGGCCGATTTCCGGGCCGGCATGGCTCAGAAGGCCGGCGGCTTGACGTCCTGGGTCCAGTCGGGATCGCTGCTCGGGCTAAGCGGCTTGTCGCCGGCCAGCAACCCCTTGCCGGGAATGAAGTTCACCTCCAGGCGGATGCCGTCGGGGTCCTCGAACACGATGTAGTAGTAGCCTGGCGCCCAGCCGCCCTCGACCGGTCCGCGGTCGATGAAGGCGCCCATTTCGCGCAGCTTGGCCGCCACCTTGTCGACGTCCTCGCGCGTGCGGGCGCGCAGGCAAGCGTGGTGCAGGCCGATCCGGTTGGCGACGAAGCGCTGTCCCTCGTGCTCGGGCGCGCAACGCTGGATGCCGACCGCCGTGCGTCCACCGACATGGTAGAGAAAATTGTTGCCGTCGTAGACCTTCTTCATGCCCATGAAAGGCAGCAGCTCGGCGTAGAACGCCCGCGCCTTCTCCCACTGGCTCACCGTCAGGATGACGTGCGCCAAGCCGTTCACTTCGATCATCGCTCGACTCCCTCGTCGCTGGCCACGCGGGCCTCCACGCAGTGGTACGCCAGGACGTTCGTCGATGTCGACGGCGGAGGGGATCGACGGGCCGGAACCACGCGACGACCGGAGCGGCAACCACGCGATCGCGCACCCGATCCTTTCGCGAATTCCGCTACCAAAACAGTAGCGTTTGGCGATGCCGATCGCTATCGTCGGCGGATGCTACTACTTCAGTAGCGAAGAGAAGGCCGATTCCATGTCCGATCCCCGCGTCGCGCCGCTGACGGCGCCCTACGAGCCCTCGCTAAAGGCGACGTTCGACCGCATCATGCCCGCGGGCGTGCCGCCGCTGGCGCTGTTCCGGACGCTCGCGCGGGTGCCGCGCGTCTGGGAGAAATTTCGCGCCGGATCCCTGCTCGACAAGGGCCCGCTGTCGCTCCGTCGGCGCGAGATCGTGATCGACCGCATCTGCGCGCGGACGGGCAACGACTACGAATGGGGCGTGCATGTCGCGTTCTTCGCCGAACGGGCGAGTCTCGACCTGGCGCAAGTCGCGGCCCTTGCGACCGGCGGGTTCGACGCCACGGTCTGGACCGACGACGAGCGCGCCCTGATCGCGGCGGTCGACCAGTTGCTCGAAACGACACGGCTCGACGACGCGACGTGGGCCGAGCTGGTCGCGGCGTTCGACGTCGACCAGATCATGGAAGTCATGGCCCTGGTCGGCTTCTACCGGACGGTGGCGCTGTTCTGCAACGCGCTGCGGCTGAAGCCGGAGCCCTACGGCGCGCCGTTACCGGCGCGGCCGTGAGGTCGCGGGCGGCGGGTCAGCGACGCCGCCGTCCGGTCCGGCTTCGCGCGCGGGCGCCCGCGCCAGTCCGTGCAGGACCATCTCGACGAGATCGCGAGCGAGGCGGGTGGGGCTATCGCCGGTCGGCTTGTACCAGTCGGTCGCCCAGTTGAGCGCGCCCGCGATCATCATGCGCACGGTCGAGAGGTTCAGGTCCGGGCGGATCGCGCCGACCGCGCGAGCCTTTTCCAGCTCCTCGCGCCACAGTGCGCCATAGGCCCGCTGCCCGACCAGCTGGCGTTCGCGGATGTCGGCCGGCACCTGCCAGATCAGCTTGATGCTGGCGCTCGAATAGTCGCTCTGCTCCAGACCGAGCAGGAGATGATTCTCGATCAGGGTTTCCAGCCGCCGCAGCGGCGAGGCGTCGGGCGGCAGCGCGGCCAACCGCTCCACCGCCGCGGCATGGGTGCGCCGGGTGCCCAGATGCATGATCTCGTCGATCAGCTTCTCGCGCGAATCGAAGTGGTAGTAGAGGCTGCCGGCCTGGAGCCCGGCGCGGGCGGCGATGTCGGTCAGCCGCGTGCCCGAGTAGCCACGCTCGCTGAAAACACGCGCGGCGGCGTCGAGAATGCGTTGGCGCGTGAGGTCGGACTTGCGTGGCGGCTCCTCGACGGCCGGCGCCGGGGTCTGTCGCGCGATATCGTCGGATCTGGCGTTCGCCAACGCAGCCTCTCCCGTCGGTCCGATGACCGGCAACGGGGTTTACACCATCCGCGGCGACCGGGGCCGGCTCTCTTGCCAACCAATTCTAATTGAAAGTAGAATCTAGTCGAGACCCACAGCAACCGCGGAGGCGACGGTGTTGGCGTCAGTGACGGAGCGGCGCGCGGCGCTGGCGGCGCGATACCCGGCGTGGGAGCCGACCACGATCGACGCGCGCCTGTCGCGGGCCGCGGCGACGTGGCCCGACCGGCCCTACGTGCTGACCGACGACGCGAGCATGACCTATGCCGAGGTGGCGGCGCGCGCCGAGCGGCTGGCGCGTGGCCTGCGGTCGCTGGGCGTGAGACCGGGCGACCGCGTGGCGCTCGTCATGGCCAACCATCCCGAGTTCGTGCCGCTGAGCTACGCCATCTGGCGACTGGGTGCGGCCATAATCCCGGTCAATTTCCTCTTCAAGGCCAAGGAACTGGCCTACGTGATCGGCCAGTCGGAATGTCGGGCAGTGATCACCATGTCCTCGTTCCGCGGGCTCGACTACCTGGCGGAGCTCGACCAGGTGGTGCCGGGCTGGCAGGCGCGGACATTCGACGGTTATCCGTCGCTGTCGGCCATCGTGGTGGCGGGCGACAGCAACCGCCAGGGCGTGCTGACGGTGGCGGGGATCGAGGCGCTCGGGGCCGCCGACACCGCGCCGCTGCCGCCCAACCCGGCCGATCCACACGATGCCGCCGTCGTCATGTACACCTCGGGCACCACCGGCCTGCCAAAGGGCGTGATCCAGACCCACGACGATCTCGCGCGTTCCGCATATGCCGGCGCCTATCATCTCGCTTTCGAGGACGGCCGCCGCCTGCTGACCGCGCTGCCGCTCTATCACGCCTTTGCCCTGGTCCAGGGCATGCTGCCGGTGCTGTACGTGGGCGGTGCCCTGATCCCGCAGCTGTCGTTCGACGCCGCCGCCACTTTCGCGGGCATCCAGCGCCATCGCGCCAGCTATCTGATGATGGTGCCGACGATGAGCGTGGCGCTGCTCGAATATCCCGACATCGCCCGCCACGACATCTCCTCGCTGGTCGCCGTGCTGGCCGCCGCGGCGCCGACCCCGGTCTGGGTCTGGCAGCAGCTCAAGGACAAGCTGGGGTTCAAGGAGGTCTTCACCGGTTACGGCATGACCGAGATGGGATCGGCTACCACCTTCACCAGGCCCGACGACGATCTGCATATCGTGGCGACCACGGTCGGCCATCCCATCGATGCCGGCGTCGCCGGCCTGCTGCATCTGCGCAACGAAATCGCCGAATACAAGACGGTCGATCCGATGACAGGCGAGGATCTCCCTGGGGGGGCCGAGGGCGAGCTGTGTGGGCGCGGACCAACCGCCACCAAGGGCTACTTCGCCAAGCCGGTCGAGACCGCGGCGATGCTGCTGCCCGGCGGCTGGGTGCGCTCGGGCGATCTCGGGCGGATCAGGCCCGACGGCTATCTCGAACTGACGGGCCGCTCGAAGGAACTCTACAAGTCGGGCGGCGAACTGGTGTCGCCCAAGGAAGTCGAGGAGTTGCTGACCGGCCATCCCTCGGTGGGCCAGGCTTTCGTGATCGGCGTTCCCGACGACCGCTGGGGCGAGATCGGCGTGGCCTGGATCGTGCCCTCGCCCGGCAAGACGGTGGGCGAGGACGAGCTGATCGGGCTCTGCCGCGAACGGCTGGCGAAGTTCAAGGTGCCCAAACACGTGCTGTTCACCACCACGCCGGAACTGCCGGCGACGCCGACCGGCAAGGTGCAGAAATTCCGCCTGATCGAGATGGCCAAGCAGCGTCTCGGCCGGGCCTGAGCCGGGAGAACGAGCGATGGATCTGGGTTTTGCCGGCAAGGTGGCGGTGGTCACCGGCGGTGGGTCGAACATCGGCCGCGCGATTTCGCACGAATTCGGCAAGGAAGGCGCCATCGTCGCCATCCTCGACCGCGACAAGGCGCAGGCCGACCGCACGGCGGCCGAGATCGTCGATGCGGGCGGCCGCGCCCACGCCTTCGCGCTCGACGTCACCGACGTCGAGGCCACGAAAGTCACGGTGGCGGCCGTCGAGCGCGAGGTCGGCCCCATCGCGGTGCTGGTCAACAACGTCGGCTGGAACGGCAAGGCGGAGTTCTTCCTGAACCTGACGCCCGAACGCTGGAACCAGGCCTTCCAGCTCAATCTGTTCTCGACCTTCAACGTCACCCACGCCGTGTTGCCGGGCATGGTGGAGCGTCGCAATGGTGCCGTCGTGTCGATCGCCAGCGACGCCGGTTTCGGCGAGTTCCGCATGGCCGACTACGGCGCCATGAAAGCCGGCGTCATGGCCTTCAGCCGCACCATCGCCAAGGAATATGGTCGCTACGGCATCCGCGCCAACACGGTGGCGCCGGGCCTCGTCATCCCGCCCCCTGATGCGATCGGCGAGGGCAGCCTGTGGAAGATCGACATCGGCATGGGGCCGAAGGAAATCCAGAACATCGAGGCCGGCATCCCGACGCGGCGGCGGTCCGAAGCCGTCGACATCGCCTGGTCGGTGCTGTTCCTCGCCTCCGACCGCGCCCGCCAGCTCACCGGCCAGCTGGTCAGCGTGTCGGGCGGCTTAGCCATGCCGCGCTAGTCGCTCGCTTCAATTAATTTGAAAGGGCGTGGATTTTGTGAGTCTGTCTGCTCGCGACACCAGCGAGGGAGGCGATCATGTCCGGGAGTGATATCTCGATAAAGAAGTATGTCGTGCGGCTGAGCGTCGAGGAACGCGATC
>CAMDVZ010000163.1 GCA_945878895.1 Caenispirillum bisanense
GAGGCTCCCCGGCATGGTGGGTCGCTGGAGATCGGCACCGTCTACGTGACGTTGTCGGCCTTGTCGTGGGATCCCAACGACTGGAACTGGAAGCTCAACCACGACACCGGCAACTATCTCGAGCAACTGTTCTCGGCCGACATGTCGAAGGCGACGAGTCGCGGCGGCAAGCATCCGTTCGTTGCCGACGGCTATCTGCCCGCCGATGCCATCCGCGGCGAACTGGCCGAGAGCTGGGGCTGGAAGGACGATCCGCTGCGGGTCGAGATCAAGCTGCGCAAGGGCGTGATGTTCCCGGAGAAGGCGGGCGTCATGAAGGCCCGCGAATTGACCTCGGCCGACGTCGCCTACAGCTTCGACCGCCTGATCAACAGCCCCAAGCGCCAGCGTGGCTATTTCGACCATGTCACGAAGGTCGAGACACCCGATCCGCATACCGTCGTCTTCCACATGAAGCACTTCCACGCCGAGTGGGATTACCGATTCGGGTGGGGCTACTACTCGCCGATCTACGCGAAGGAAATGGTCGAGGCCGGCGCCACGAACTGGAAGAACGCGGTCGGCACCGGGCCGTTCCAGCTGACCGACTACGTGTCGGGCAACTCCAACACCTACACCCGCAATCCGGGATACTGGGACAAGGAAAAGATCGGCGACAAGGAGTACCAGCTGCCCTACGTCGACAAGGTGACCTATCGCACGATCAAGGACGAGGCGACCTGGATCAGCGCGCTGCGCACCGGCAAGCTCGACATTCTCGAAGCCATCCGCTGGCAGAACGTCGACAGCCTGAAGAAGAGCGCGCCGCAGCTGAAATGGAACCGCTGGCTTGGCATGAGCGGCACCTTCCTCGCATTGCGCATGGACCAGGACGGCCCATTCAAGGACATCAGGGTGCGCCGCGCGCTCAACATGGCCGTCAACAAGGCCGAGATCGTCAAGGAGTACTACGCCGGCAACGCCGAGCTGTTCGCCTATCCGCAACATCCCGACTATACCGGCTACTTCGACACGCTCGCGCAACAGCCGGCGTCGGTCCAGGAGCTGTTCAAGTACGATCCCGCCAAGGCGAAGAAGCTGCTGGCCGAGGCCGGATATCCCAAGGGCTTCTCGTTCAAGGTCCAGGTCTGCTCCTGCAATCCCGACCACATGGACCTGTTGCCTCTCGTGGCGGCGTACTACGAGCAGGTCGGCGTGAAGATCGAAATCCAGCCGATGGAGTACGGCGCCTTTCTCAGCGCCATGAGCTCGCGCACCCACACCGCCGGCTATTTCATGAACAGCGGCCACGTCAACCCGACGCGCACGCTGCACAAGAGCTTCATCACCGGTGAGCTGTGGAATCCGGCCGGCTACTCCGATCCCAAATACGACGCGAAGATGGACGAGGTGTTCCGCACCCGCGACGAGTCGGTCCGGCAAAAGATGCTGAAAGAACTCACCACCGAGATCCTCGACCAGGCCCCCTATGTCTGGATGCCGATCCCGTACATCTACACGGCGTGGTGGCCGTGGGTGAAAAACTACGGCGGCGAGTTGCGCGCCGGCGCCGTCAGGCCGGGGCCGATCTACGCCCGCATCTGGGTCGACCAGGACCTGAAGAAGAAGATGGGCTTCTGACCCCGACGCAACCCGAGGGAACGATTGTCATGACGGGACTTCGCGCTGCATTCGCGTCGACATTGGCCGCGACCCTGCTGATGGCTACGCCGGTCGTCGCCCAGACCCGGGAGGCACCGAAATACGGCGGCTCGCTGGAGATCGGCACCGTCTACGTGACGATCTCGGCGCTGTCGTGGGACTCGGCCGACTTCAACTGGAAGCACAACCACGACACCGGCCAGTTCTACGAGCAGCTGTTCGCGGCCGACCTGTCGAAGGCGCGGCGCAACGGCGGCACGCAGGCCTTCGTGCTCGACGCCCACCTGCCCTCGGAGGCCATTCGGGGCGAGCTGGCCGAGAGCTGGGAGTGGAAGCAGAACCCGCTGCGCGTCGAGATCAAACTGCGCAAGGGGATCATGTTCCCCGAGAAGGCGGGCGTCATGAAGGCGCGCGAGTTCGTCGCCGAGGACGTGGTGTTCAGCTATGATCGCCTCGACAAGAGCCCCAAGAAGATTCTCGGCTATTTCGACCATGTCGAGAAGGTCGAGGCGACCGACAGGCACACCGTCGTCTTCACGCTGAAGCACCCCTTCGCCGAATGGGACTACCGCTTCGGCTGGGGATACATGTCGGGGATCATGCCGAAAGAGGTCGTCGACGCCGGCGCCGCCAACTGGCGCAACGCCACCGGTACCGGTCCGTTCCAGCTCACCGACTTCGTCTCCGGCAACTCCAACACCTACACGCGCAATCCGGCGTATTGGGACAAGGAAAAGATCGGCGACAAGGAATACCAGATCCCGTTCGTCGACAAGGTCGTCTACCGCACCATCAAGGACGAGGCGACCTTCGTCACCGCGCTCCGCACCGGCAAGCTCGACATCCTGGAAGCCATACGCTGGCAGAACGTCGAGTCGCTGAAGAAGAGCGCGCCGCAGCTGAAATGGAACCGGTGGCTCGCCCAGTCCGGCACCTTCCTCGCCATGCGGGTGGACCAGGACGGCCCGTTCAAGGACGTGCGCGTGCGCCGGGCGCTGAACATGGCGGTCAACAAGGCCGAGATCGTCAAGGAGTACTACAGCGGCAACGCCGAGCTGTTCGCCTATCCGCAACATCCCGACTACGGTGGCTATTTCGAGCCGCTCGACAAGATGCCGGCGTCGGTCCGGGAATTGTTCGCCTACGATCCCGCCAGGGCGAAGAAGCTGCTGGCCGAGGCGGGCTATCCCAAGGGCTTTTCCTTCAAGGTCCAGGTCTGTTCGTGCAATCCCGACCACATGGACCTGCTGCCGCTGGTGGCGGCCTATCTCGAACAGGTCGGCGTGAAGCTGGAGATCCAGCCGATGGAGTATGGCGCGTTCCTCAGCGCCATGACCTCGCGGACGATGACGGCGGGCTACTTCATGAACAACGGCCACACCAACCCGACCACGACCATCCGCAAGAGCTTCGTCACCGGCCAGACCTGGAATCCGTCGGGCTGGTCCGACCCCGCCTACGACGCGAAGATGGAGGCCGCCTATCGCGAGCCCGACGAGGCGAAGCGCGAGGCGATGCTGCGCGACCTGACGCGCGAGATACTCGACAAGGCGCCCTACATCTGGCTGCCGACGCCCTACGTCTATTCCGCGTGGTGGCCGTGGGTGAAGAACTACGGCGGCGAGCTGCGGGCGGGTGCGGTCAGGCCGGGCCCGATCTACGCCCGCATCTGGGTCGACCAGGACCTGAAAAAGAAGATGGGATTCTAGGCCCGCCGCGACAGGGAGAACGCGCCATGGCATCGCTTCGACGGACGTTGCTCGGTTCCGCGCTGGCGCTCGCGCTCGCGGCGCCGGCGCTCGCCCAGGCGCCCGCCACCGCGGTCGCGCCGCCCGCCGAGACGCCGAAATACGGCGGCACGCTGGAGATCGCGACGATGTTCGCGACGCTCTCGGCGCTGTCGTGGGATCCCTATGACTGGAACTGGAAGATCAACCACGACGGCGGCCAGATGTACGAGCAGCTGATCGCGGGCGATCTCGACAAGAGCGTGCGCAAGGGCGGCAAGCATCCCTTCGTCATCGACGCGTTCCTGCCGCCCGACGCCCAGCGCGGCGAGCTGGCCGAGAAGTGGGAACTCGTCGACAAGCCGCTGTCGGTGGTTTTCACGCTCCGCAAGGGCATCATGTTTCCCGAGAAGCCCGGCGTCATGAAGGCGCGCGAGTTCGTCGCCGACGATGTCGTGTTCAGCTTCGACCGCATGCGCGGCAGCCCGAAGAACCGCAGCAACATCTACGACTTCGTCGACAAGGTGGAGGCGCGCGATCGTCACACCGTGGTCTTCACGCTGAAGGAATACACGTCCGACTGGGATGCCAGGACCGGCTACGGCTTCTACACCGCCATCGTGCCGAAGGAGGTCGTCGATGCCGGGGCCACCAACTGGCGCAACGCCAACGGCACCGGACCGTTCCTGCTCGCCGACTTCGTCAACGGAAACTCCAACACCTACGTGCGGAACCCCGGCTATTGGGACAAGGAACGCATCGGCGGCGTCGAGCACCGGATCCCGTTCGTCGACAAGATGGTCTACCGGACCATCAAGGACGAGGCGACGCAACACGCGGCCCTGCGCACGGCCAAGATCGACATCCTCGAAACGATCAGCTGGAAGGCCGTGCCGGAGCTGAAAAAGTCGGCGCCCCACTTGCAGTGGTCCAGGCGCCTGTCGATCCTGGGCTCGTTCATGGCGATGCGGATCGACGTCGACGGACCCTTCAAGGACGTCCGGGTGCGCCGCGCGATGAACATGGCGGTGAACAAGAAAGAGGTCATCGACGCTCACTACGGCGGCAACGCCGAGATGCACGCCTACCCCATGTATCCCGACTGGAGCGGCTACTTCGAGCCGCTGTCGGCGATGCCGGACTCGGTGAAGGAACTCTACGCGTACGATCCGAAGAAGGCGAAGGAGCTGCTGAAGCAGGCCGGCTACCCCAACGGCTTCAGCTTCAAGATGCAGTACTGCTCCTGCTCGCCCGACCAGTCGGAGATGGCGCCGCTGCTGGCAGCGTATTTCGAGCAGATCGGGGTGAAGGCCGAGCTGCAGCCGATGGAGTATGGCGCGTTCCTGTCGGCGATGACGACGCGCAAGCACGCGGCCGGCTATCTGATGAACAGCAGCCACACCAGCCCGACCACGAGCATCCGCAAGAGCTTCGTGACGGGCCAGACCTGGAACCCGGCCGGCTTCTCGGACCCGGCCTTCGACAAGCGCATGGACGAGGTCTATGCCAGCCGCGACGAGGAGCAGCGCAAGGCGATGTTGCGCGAGATGACGCGCGATATCCTCGACAAGGCGCCCTACGTCTGGCTGCCGACACAGTACACCTACGCCGCGTGGTGGCCGTGGGTAAAGAACTACGCCGGCGAATTCAGTGCCGGATCGATCCGGCCGGGGCCGATCTACGCCCGCATCTGGATCGACCAGGACCTGAAGAAGAAGCTCGGCCATTGACCACGATCATCGGACCATGGGCATGATTCGACATCTCGCGCGCGCCGTCGCGGCGGCCGCGTTCGGCGTCCTGGCGGTCGCGGGCGCGCGCGCCGAGACCGAGTCGCCCCGGCATGGCGGATCGCTGGAGATCGGCACGGTCTACGTGACGCTCTCGGCGCTGTCGTGGGATCCCGCCGATTTCAACTGGAAGCTCAACCACGACGCCGGCCTCGTCTACGAGCAGCTGTTCGCGGGCGATCTCTCCAAGAGCGTGCGCAACGGCGGCCGGCACCGGTTCGTGTCCGACGCCTGGTTGCCGAGCGACGCCATCCGCGGCGAACTGGCCGAGAGCTGGGAATGGAAGAACGACCCGCCGCGCGTGGAGATCCAGCTGCGCCAGGGGGTGATGTGGCCCGACAAGCCCGGCGTCATGGCCAGACGCGAGCTCGTCGCCGACGACATCGTCCACAGCTACAACCGGCTCGACAGGAGCCCGAAGAAGCAGCCGTTCTATTTCGAGCACGTGGCGAAGGTTGAGGCCACCGGACGGCACGCCGTCGTGTTCACCTTCAAGGACTACTACGCCGAATGGGACCAGCGGTTCGGCTGGGGCTACTACTCCGCCATCCAGCCGCGCGAGGTCGTCGAGGCCGGACCGGCCTCCTGGCGCAACGTCACCGGCACGGGGCCCTACAGGCTCGTCGACC
The DNA here is from genome assembly GCA_945878895.1 of Caenispirillum bisanense. Lineage (GTDB taxonomy): Bacteria > Pseudomonadota > Alphaproteobacteria > Reyranellales > Reyranellaceae > CAMDVZ01. Next base: position 5,788 of record CAMDVZ010000163.1, read on the forward strand.
ACGTGCCGGGCAACTCGAACGTCTATGTCCGCAACGACGGCTACTGGGGCAGCGAGGCGATCGGCGGCAAGACCCACCGGCTGCCGTTCGTCGAGCGGATCACCTACCGCACCATCAAGGACGAGGCGACGCAGATATCCTCTCTGCGCACCGGCAAGCTCGACATCCTCGAGACCATACGCTGGCAGAACGTCGAGAGCCTCAAGAAGAGCGCCCCGCAGCTGAAATGGAACCGCTGGCTCGCGATGAGCGGCACCTTCCTCGCCATGCGGGTCGACATCGACGGTCCCTTCAAGGACGTCCGCGTGCGCCGCGCGCTCAACATGGCCGTGAACAAGGAAGAGATCGTCAAGGCCTACTACGACGGCAACGCCGAGCTGTTCGGCTATCCCATGCATCCCGACTACGAGGGCTACTTCGAGCCGCTCGAGAAGATGCCGGATTCGGTGAAGGAGCTGTTCCGTTACGATCCCGCCAAGGCGAAGAAACTGCTGGCGGAAGCCGGTTACCCGAAGGGATTCTCGTTCAAGGTCCAGGTCTGCTCGTGCAACGCCGACCACATGGACCTGCTGCCGCTGGTGGCGGCCTACCTCGAACAGGTCGGCGTGAAGATCGAGATCCAGCCGATGGAGTACGGCGCGTTTCTGAGCGCCATGTCGACCCGCACGATGACGGCGGGCTATTTCATGAACTCCGGCCACACCAGCCCGACGACCACGATCCGCAAGAGCTTCGTCAGCAAGCAGTTGTGGAATCCCGCCGGATGGGCCGATCCGGCGTTCGACGCGCGGATGGAAGAGGTCTACCGGACGCGCGACGAGGCCAAGCGCCAGGAGCTGTTGCGCGCGATGACGCGCGACATCCTGGACCACGCGCCGAACCTGTGGCTGCCCTCGCCCTACATCTATACGGCGTGGTGGCCGTGGGTGAAGAACTACGGCGGCGAACTGCGCGCGGGCGCGGTGCGACCCGGGCCGATCTACGCCCGCATCTGGGTCGACCAGGACCTGAAGAAGAAAATGGGCTTCTGAGCCCCGGCCCATACACAGAGCACGCCCCTCGATGTCCGATGTTCCGCTGCTTTCGATCGATGGCCTGACCACCCACTTCCGGACCGAGCGCGGCGTCGTGCGCGCGGTCGACGGCGTGTCCTTCGACGTCCGCTCGGGCGAGACCGTCGCGGTGGTCGGCGAGTCAGGGTCCGGCAAGAGCGTCACGGCGCTCTCGGTGCTGCGCCTGATCGCCGACCCGCCCGGCCGCATCGTGTCGGGCGAGGTGCGGTTCGACGGCGTCGATCTCGTGACCCTGTCGGACCCCGAGATGCGGGCGGTTCGCGGCAACCGCATCGCCATGATCTTCCAGGAGCCGATGTCCTCGCTCAATCCGGCCCTGACGATCGGCATGCAGGTCGCCGAGCCGCTCAACCGCCATCGCGGCATGGGCTGGCCGGAGGCGCGGCGCCACGCCGTCGAGCTGCTGCGCAAGGTCCAGATTCCCGACCCGGAGAAACGTCTCGATTCATACCCGCACCAGTTCTCCGGCGGCATGCGCCAACGCGTGATGATCGCGATGGCGCTCGCGTGCGGGCCGCGCCTGCTGATCGCCGACGAACCCACCACCGCGCTCGACGTCACGGTGCAATCGCAGATCCTGTCGCTGCTCAAGGCGCTGACGCGCGAGACCGGCGCCGCCCTGATCCTGATCACCCACGATCTCGGCGTCGTGGCGCGCTACGCCGACCGGGTGAACGTGATGTACGCGGGCCGCATCGTCGAGAGCGGCCCGGCCGGCGCCATCTACGCCCGCCCTCGGCATCCCTACACGCGCGGCCTGATGGCCTCGATCCCCCGGCTCGACGGCGACGTCGGCCGTCGCCTCGTGCCGATCCCCGGGCAACCGCCCGATCTCGCCGCGCTGCCGGCCGGCTGTCCCTTCGCGCCGCGTTGCGTGAACGTGATGGACCGCTGCCGCGTCGAGCGACCGCCGCTCGCGCCGGTCGATCCCACCCATAGCAAGGCGTGCTGGTCCGATGTCTGAGCCGACCGACACGATCCTCCAGGTCGAGAACCTGAAGGTCCATTTCCCCGTCACCCAGGGCATCGTGATCAAGAAGGAGGTCGGCCGCGTCCGTGCCGTCGATGGTGTCTCTTTCACGCTCAAACGGGGCGAGACGCTGGGGCTGGTGGGCGAGAGCGGTTGCGGCAAGTCGACCACCGGCCTCGCCATTCTGCGCATGCTTCCCGTGACCGAGGGCCGCATCCTGTTCGAGGACGAGGACATCGCGCCGATGGAGGGGCGCCAGTTGCGCGCCATGCGCCGGCGCATGCAGATGGTCTACCAGGACCCCTATGGCTCGCTGAACCCGCGCATGACCGTCGACGACATCGTCTCCGAACCGCTGGAGGTCCACGGACTTGGCGGCACGAAGGCGGAGCGGCGCGAGAAGGTCTCGGCGCTGCTGGAACTGGTCGGCCTGCGTCGCGACATGGGCAGTCGCTATCCACACGAGTTCTCCGGTGGCCAGCGCCAGCGCATCGGCATCGCGCGCGCGCTCGCCGTCGAGCCGGCGCTGGTGATCTGCGACGAACCGGTCTCCGCGCTCGACGTCTCGATCCAGGCCCAGGTCGTGAACCTGTTCGAGGAATTGCAGGAGCGGCTGGGCCTTTCCTATCTCTTCATCGCCCACGATCTGGCCGTCGTGCGCCAAATCAGCGACCGCATCGCCGTCATGTATCTGGGGCGCATCGTCGAGATCGCGACCCGCGACGCCCTCTATCGCGAGCCCCTGCATCCCTACACGCAGGCGCTGCTGGGCGCGATCCCGATCCCGGATCCGGAAATCGAGAAGGCGCGCGACTTCCAGCCGATTGTCGGCGAGGTGCCCAGCGCCATGCGACCGCCCGAGGGCTGCCGTTTCCATCCGCGTTGCCCGCACGCGATGGCGAAATGCAAGGTCGAGCTGCCGCCGCTGGTCGAGATGGCCGACGGCCGCGCCGTCGCCTGCCATCTGCATCCGGGCTGACCGAATCGCGACGGCGATGTAGCGTTGCGCGCGTCGCCGCCGGCGTGTACCGACCGCGCCGCGCCGCGACCATTTCCGCAGTCCACCCCGTGACCGCCATCGCGGCGCGAGCGAGGCAGTACATCGTGTTTGGTATGAAGATGAAAGCACCGGCGGTTCTGGCCGGTATCCTGGCGTTCGGTCTTTCGACGGCCGCGTTCGCCGCCGACGATTTCATCGCGGTCTGCAAGGCCGGCACGCCGACCCCGGACAACGACAAGGTCTGCGGCTGCATGTCCGACAAGATCACCGGTTCCGATCGCCCGACCGTCATCGCCACCATGCGCAAGGTCAACGACGCGATGGCCAAGGGCGGCGCGCTCGATCCCTCCACCTTCCAGGGCGACCAGGCCAAGGCGATCGCCACGGTCATGGAAGTCCAGATGAAGTGCATGTAGCGACGGCTGCCGCACGCCCTGTTCGGGCGTGCGGGACGGTCGCCCATGGCGGGCCCCTTCATGCCCCTCACGCCCGAAGGCGGCGCCGGCATCCACCCTTCCCGTCCCACCGACAAAGTTCTGCGGCGCAGTAACTTCTTCCCTTCCCCCGCTGGCGCAGGAGTGTCCGGGGAAAGTTGGCAGCTATTTCGGAGACCGCGCGGAGGAACGGCGACGTTCCGGCGGTCGTCGCACGGCGCAATTCGGAAAGTTCCACTGCCGCAACAACTCTCCCTTCTCCCCTCGACGGAGGGGAGAAGGTGCCCGAAGGGCGGATGAGGGGCTTCGCGGCGTCGAGACGACTAGCAGCCTGTCGGACTGAGGTGAACGGGCGAGAAAGTTCGCCCCGGGCGGGCCTCGGCGGACCGCGCGGTCGTGTCGGGGGCGTCCCGGCGATGTCTCGGGACAGCGTTTTGGCGGCTCCCGGGCGTCGTCGGTGGCCGGTCGT
>CAMDVZ010000164.1 GCA_945878895.1 Caenispirillum bisanense
ACGTTCGTTTGCCGGCCCCGCGTAGTTCACCGCCGGTAGATCCGGTCGCCGACCTCAAGGCCAGCATCCTGTCGGCGAACCGGCTCGGCCAACACGCGATATGGTGGAAATACGCCATGGGCGTGAAGCTGAAGCTGCTCGACTATCTCGTCGGCGCGCACTGGCCGCGCCAGGACCACGCGTTCGCGATCGAGGACGCCGCCGCGTTCCTTCTCAAGGCACCGCAGCGTCGCGTCTGGATCATCGGCCACGCCGAGGCGTCAGAAGGAAAATCGGCCCCCGGCCGCGAGCGCCTCGCCGAACACCGTGCGAAACACGTGTGGGAAACGCTGGCGCGGCGGAAGGTTTCGAAGCTCCAGGTCCTCGCCCTCAACGGTCACGGCATCATGGGCGCGGGCTCGCTCGAGTCCGACGCGGCCAAGACCGACGGTGCCGCCGGCTACGAGCCGGGCAAGTTCAGGATTGTCGAAATCCTGCTGCTGAACATGAACATCCAGAAGGCCATCGACGATCACCACGCCGACATGCGGCGGCGCGGCTTCACCATCTGAGGCGCGCGCCGGGGGACCGCTACTTCTCGCGCGTGTCGGTATGGAACGACTTGGCGATGACCTTCCAGCCGTCGTCGAGCTTCAGCAAGGTCAGATAGTCCGTGAAGTAGCGCGGCGGCAGCTGGCACTGGACCTTGGCGAACGCCGTGCGCGGACCGGAGATATCGATCGACACGATCCGGTCCTCGCGCGCGTCGCCGCGAGACTTCGCCGAGCCACGGCTCTCCACGCCCTTGAACCAGTCCGCGCGCGGCAGATCGGCGGCGGTTCCATCGGCGGCGACGCTGTAGAGATGGGCAGCCGGATGGAAAGCGACGGCGAGCTTGGCCGTGTCGCCCTCGTAGAGCCCGTCGAAGTAAACCTTCAGCGTGCGCTCGATCGCGGCGAGTTCGCTCGCCGTATCGATGGTTCCGTCCTTGGGCATGTCGTCCTCCGTCGTTTCAGGTCGAGTATAGCGGGGCCGCGCCCGGCGTCATACCGGCCCGTTGGGCGCCACGAGAATCTTGCCGCCGCGTTCGCCACGCTGGGCATGCGCGAGTGCTGTCTTGATGTCGCCGATCGGATAGACCTGCTCGACCGGCGCGTTCAGCACGCCGGACCGGATTTGCCCGGCGAGGTCGGCGTAGATGGCGCGGATTTGCTCCAGCGAGCGTTTGGCCATGAAGCGGCCGAGCATGAAGCCCGTCAGCGTGACCCCGCGATAGATGATCTCGTTGCGCCCCATGACCGGGTCCTCGCCGGTCATCGAGCCGTAGTTGCAGACCGTGCCGTGATTGGCCAGACACGCACCCAGTCGCGCCGTCGCCGCGCCCGCCACGGCGTCGATTCCGAGCATGATCCTCGCGCCACCGGTGGCGGCCTCGACGCGCGCCGCCAGATCGGGGCCGTCGACGACGCAGACGTCGGCGCCCAGCGCCTTGAGTTCGGCGAACAGCGACTCGCGGCGCACGACGTTGACGGTTCGCAGGCCGCGCGCGGCGGCGAGTTTGATCAGCAGCTTGCCGACGGCCGAATTGGCGACGTTCTGGATCACCCAGTCGCCGGGCTTCAGATCGACGATGTCCGACAGCAGCAACAGCGCGGTCGGCGGGTTGATGCGAACCATCGCGGCCTGGCGCAAGTCGATGTCGGCGGGCAACGGAATGGCGTCCTCGGCCTTCACCCGCCGTTTCTGGGTCCAGTTCTCGCGTTGCAGATTGATCACGAGATCGCCTGGCTTCACGTGGACGACGCCGGCACCGACGGCCGTCACGCGTCCAACGCACTCTGCGCCGGGCGTGGCGGGCAGCGGCGGCTTGAGCCGGTAGTTGCCCTTGCAGAACCAGACGTCGGCGGGGTTGATCGGAAACGCCAGCACGTCGAACACGACCTCGCCGGCACCCGGTGCGCCGACGTCGGCAGTCTCGGCACAACGCGCCACGTCCTCGGGCACGCCATAGGCGTCCAGCAAAACCTGCTTCATCGTCGCTCTCCCTTGGTGCCGTCCACCCTGCCGTCTCGCCGCGACACCCGTCAACGATGGCCAACGGGCAAGCCGGCCGATCATTGTCCCGGTGCAATTTCGTCGCGCGATCCGTCTTGCGGGGCCAGGCGACTGCCACTAGCTTGCGGCGCCCCAAAAAGGGGCCCGCGTCCGGCGGCATCCGGGCGATCCTGCGACGGAAACCCAGACAATGGCCTTCATCGCCGACCGTCTCAGCCGCATCAAGCCTTCTCCGACGAACGCCGCCCAGGCGAAATTCCTCGAGATGAAAGCGGCGGGCAAAGACGTCATCGGCCTTGCCGCCGGCGAGCCCGACTTCCCGACGCCCGACCACATCAAGGAAGCCGCGATCAAGGCGATCCGCGAGAACGACACCAAGTACACCGCCGTCGCCGGCACCCCGGCGCTGCGCCAGGCGATCTGCGCCAAGATGAAGCGCGACCACGGGCTCGACTACACGCCGGCCCAGACCGTCGTGACCTCGGGCGGCAAGCAGATCCTCTTCAACGCGATGCTGGCGACGCTCAACGCCGGCGACGAGGTGATCGTGCCGGCACCCTACTGGGTATCCTACCCTGAAATGGTGATGATCGCGGACGGCACGCCCGTCATCGTGAAGTGCCACGAATCCAAGGGTTTCAAACTGCAGCCCGAGGATCTCGAACGCGCCATCACGCCCCGGACCAAGTGGCTGATCATGAACTCGCCCAGCAACCCGACCGGGGCGGCCTACAGCCACGCCGAGTTGCGGGCGCTGTGCGACGTGCTGCTGAAGCACCCACAGGTCTGGATCCTGACCGACGACATGTACGAGAAGCTGGTCTACGACGACTTCGTGTTCGCCACGCCCGCCGAGGTCGAGCCGCGGCTGTACGACCGCACCTTGACCATGAACGGCGTGTCGAAAGCCTACTGCATGACCGGCTGGCGCATCGGCTACGCCTGCGGCCCGCTGCCGTTGATCAACGCGATGGTAACGGTGCAGTCGCAGAGCACGACCAACGCCAGCTCGATCAGCCAGGCCGCGTCGGTGGCGGCGCTGAACGGGCCGACCGACTTCATTCCGAAGAACAACGCCATCTTCATGCAGCGCCGCGATCTGATCGTGTCGATGCTGAACCAGAGCAAGGGCATCCGCTGCCCCCGCCCCGAGGGCGCGTTCTACGTCTACCCCTCGGTCGAGGGGCTGATCGGCAAAAAGACGCCAGAGGGCAAGACCATCGCCAACGACACCGACTTCGTGAACTATCTGCTGGAGGCCGAGGGCCTGTCGGTGGTGCAGGGCTCGGCGTTCGGCGTCGGTCCGGCCTTCCGCATCTCCTACGCCACCGCGACGCCCTTGCTGGAGGAAGCGGGCCGCCGCATCCAGCGCGCCGCCGCCGCCCTCAACTGAACGGTCGGCAAGCAAGCGACCAGAAGGCCGGCGGCTTCACCGCCGGCCTTTTTCTTGCCCGCGAGACCGCCTCGCCACGGAGCCCGTCATGCCCTTCGCCGCCGCGATCTTCGACATGGACGGCACCATCGCCAACACCATGCCCTGGCACGCCAAGGCCTGGGAGTCGCTGTGGCCGGAGCTTGGCATCTCGGTCGACCACAACGACTTCTTCCGCTGGTCGGCGGGCGCCATCAACGCCGAGATCTGGCCGCGCCTGCTCGGTCGTCTCGTCCCGGCCGACGAGCTCCAGCATCTGGGCCACCGCAAGGAAACACTCTATCGCGAGATCGCACGCCCCTCGCTGGCCGCCATCGCCGGCCTCGACCAGCTGCTCGACCGGTTCGACGCGCGCGGCATCGCGCTGGGTGTTGCCACGGCGGCCCCGCCCGACAACATCGCCTTCGTGCTCGACACGCTCGATCTGCGGCGCCGCTTCCGCCACGTCGTCGGCGCCGCCGACATCAGCCGCGGCAAGCCCGATCCGGAAATCTTCCTGACGGCCGCGGCGCGGCTGGGTGTCGATCCGACACGCTGCCTTGCCTTCGAGGACGCACCGGCCGGCCTCGAGTCCGCCAAACGCGCCGGAATGCGCGTCGCGGCGCTGACGACGACCCTCGACCGCGCCGCCCTGCTCGCCTTGCCCGACGCCGCGCGCCCGCACGCGATCATCGACGATTTCCGCGAATTCGACATCGATTCGCTCGCCACGCCTTGACGACCCGGCAGGAACGGCCGTTCCATCACGGGCAAGAAACCCGGAGGAAGCGATGACCGCCTACGAAACGATCACGGTACGGCGCATGACCGGCGGCTGCGGCGCCGAAGTGCTCGGAGTCGACCTGAAGGCGCTGACCAACCGCCAGTGGGACGAGGTGCGTCGCGCCTTCGCCGAGAACGGCGTCGTGTTCTTCCGCGACCAGAAACTGACGCCCGAACAGCACATCGAATTCGCGCGACGCTGGAACCCGATCGACGTCAACCGCTTCTTCAAGTCGGTGCCGGGCTAACCCGAGATCGCCGAGGTGCGCAAGGAACCGGACCAGAAGACCAATATCGGCGGCGGCTGGCACACCGACCACAGCTACGACGAGATTCCGGCGCTGGGCTCGATCCTGCTGGCGCGCGAGGTTCCCGAGGAGGGTGGCGACACGCTGTTCTCGAACATGTATCGCGCGTTCGACGCGCTGTCGCCGGGCATGCAACGGACGCTGGAGGGCATGCGCGCGGTTCATGGCTCGGCCCACATCTTCGGCCCCAAGGGCGTGCACAAGAGCAATCCCGAATCGGCGGCACGCTACGGCAACGACGAGCTGGCCGGCGACAACGTCGTGCATCCCGTCGTGATCCGCCACCCGCTCAGCGGCCGCAAGGCGCTCTACATAAACCCCGCCTTCACCCTGCACTTCGAGGACTGGACGCCGGAGGACAGCAAGCCGCTGATGGCCTATCTCTATGCCCATGCCGCGAGACCCGAGTTCACCTGCCGCTTCCGCTGGGCCGAGGGCTCGATGGCGTTCTGGGACAACCGGGCGACGTGGCACTACGCGGCCAACGACTATCACGGCGACCGCCGCCTGATGCACCGCATCACCGTGGCGGGCGAAAAGCTGGAAGCCGCGGCGTAGTCCGGCGACGACGCCGGATCGCTCGCGGATCGTTGCTATCGACGCACGGCCGGACACGCCGGGCCGATCCAGGCATGAGCTGCCCGGATTCGCACCATTCCTTGCCGAGCCCGTGGGCGCGGTTGTTTGCATGGTCGGTTTCCGAGGCGACCACCCCGTTCGGGTGCCAGGTGGTTCCGGGACAGCGCAAGACGCCCTCCTTGTGGGTCTTCTCCACGATACGCGTTCAGTGGCGTCCGGTTCGCAGGGCTCACCCGAGAACTTTGGCCGTCCTGACAAAGGTATCGTCTCGTTGCCCTCGCCGAGGCCTTCCAGCGCGTGGATGGGCACATGGAGAGGTCGTAGGGTGTCTCAGCGGAATTTGCAGGCCCTGATCGCTTCGCGGAGCTGCTCGCTCAACTCCAGCAGTCGGGCAGGCGCAAGGTCGTCGCGGGGCTCGAGGCTGGGAAGCAAATGGTCGACCCGCGCATGCGAATCCATATCCACCGCGCGCACTCGCACGATGGCCTTCTTGCCCAACAAAGCCTGATAGAGGAAGCCGCTCAGACGTTCGTAGCTCTTGCGTGCCATGTCCCATCGGGCATGCACATCGCCTTGGGTTTCCGCCAGCAGGTCGAGGACGTCGCAGGTGAGCTGGACGGCCTTCCTGAAGTTGGCTTCTCCCACAGTCGCGATGCCGGGGAGGAACCGCTCGAATTCCTGCTTCATCCAGTTCTCCCACTCCATGATCCAGGTGGAAAAGGAGCAAACTCGCTGGAAGGTGTCCGCATCGCCATCGTGCTCGTAGCAACAGACCGTAGGGTCCGGGCCTTCGGCGCAGCTGATCCACCACCATTGATAGCCGCCGTTCGCGACCAGGACGAGCGCGTCGGAAGGAAGTTCGTCCTTGAAATTCGCCCCGGGAAAGCTCCGGGATTTACGCCACTGGAGATGGAGGAAGCGGGTGGCCTCGAGGATGTCGGGGAAATAGCACTCCGACAGCGGGTGAAACCAGGCCATCTTTCTCCCCTTGGACAGGAGATGGGCGCGCACGGCTTCGGGGATGCGGCCGCCGTTCAACTCTCCTTCCAGGGCGAGGAGGTCGGCGGGGCTGCACCCGCGAATTTCGCGGGGGTCGAAGTAGGCGGCGGCGATGTTCATTCCCGAGGTGGTCCCGGACCCGGGTGGAACCTACGGATGGTTCGCCCGCCGTTGAGCGCCGATCCAGAAATTCGGGACCATCGCCCGTGCCCTTTCGACGATCCCGCCGGGTCGCCGTCGACGCGTGGTCGGACACGCCCCACCGCCGTCATGCCGGGCAAAGCGAAGGACCTTTCGTCTTCATTCTCAATGGCATCTCCGCGACCGCCATCTCGGCGTTTGCGTTGCGGTTCGAATTTTCCAACAAGAAAGCGCGTTTCAGCCAAGGCCTCGCGCATCCTCCATCCCTCATTCCGCCAGCGGGCGCAAAATCCGGCGGTCCATTTCCAGTCGTTCCAGGTCCTCGGGCACCCGATCGACGCGGTAGTCCTCGATCAGGTTTCCGGCCTCGTCCCATTGCTTGCGCCAAACCGCGAAGGAGTGCTCAAACGCGCCCTCCAGCATGGGTTGCCCGGATTCGTACCATTCCTTGCTGAGCCCGTGGATACGGTTGTTCACATAGTCGGTTTCCGAGGCGACCACGCCGTTCGGGTGCCAGGTGGTTTCGGGGCCGTGCAAGACGCCGTCCTTGTAGGTCTGCTCGGCGATGCACGATCCGTTGGCGTCCAGTTCGCACGCAACGCCGGAAAAAGGATGGCCATCGAGACAAAGGATCGTCTCGTTGCCGGCGCCGAGACCATCCTCGAGTTTCCCGATGTCGATGCGGTCCATGGCCCAAATCATCGATTGTTTCCGGTCACCCCCCATCGGTACCGGAACTTCCGACGCCTCGCTCACTCCCGCAACATCGTCCGCACGTTCTCGTGGAAGCGGCGGAGATGCTGTTCGAATCGGCCGAACACGAACGTGTCGTTGGCGCCGGACTCCACGCCGAGCTGGATCTGTTCGGAGATGAACAGGTCCTCGGCGTGGAACACGCCGCCATCGATCATCTCGAACGACCGCTCCCAGTGCGCGCGCTCCTTCTCGCTGCGCGCCTCGTGCGGCGTGAACATCGTGTGCACGAACTGGATTTCGCCCGGCGACGTGGGGAACATGCCCATGTGGCTGGTGAAATCGGGATGATAGATGATCAGGCTGTTGGGGAAGATGGCGTGGGTGAGCGTCGCGTGCCGGCGCATGTCCCAGGCCTCGGGCGGCAGGTTCCTGGCTTCGGGCAGGCGGTCGCGGCCGACCAGGATGCGCGTATGCAGCCCTTCGCCCTCGCCCGCGGTCCTTGCGTCGAGGAAGAACGGGGCAATGGTCCGGGCATGCAGGCGCTTGATGTGATAGACCTCCTGGAAGGCATCCATCATCAGCTTCCAGTTCGTCGCCCGCTTGCACGCACGCTGGCGGAACAGCTTGTGCGAACCGAAATCGAGCGGCGCCAGGTCATCGTCGATGCCGCCGAGGAAGCCCGCCACGTCGATGTCCGTGCGCGTCGGATCCATCACTGCCCAGATCAATCCGTGCCGAACGGTCGACGGTAGCCGCTTCAGCCCGCGCGAAGCCCTGTCGAGCGTCGGAAATCCCTCGGCCGAGGGCACGCCGCGCAGGGCGCCGTTCAGGTCGTAGGTCCAGGCGTGGTACGGGCAGGACAGGCTGGCGTGGCGACACACCTCTTCTTGCCCGACCACGAGTCGCGCGCCGCGATGGCGGCAGACATTCAGCAGGACGTTGATCTCGCCTTGCCTGTCTCGCACCAGCAGAAGCGGCAGTCCCAGGATGTCGCGCGCGATCATGCTGCCGGGCTCGCGCAGCTGGTCGGCGTGCCCGAGGCACAACGGCAGGCGACGGAAAATGCGATCGATCTCCAGCTTGTGGATTCCGGGATCGCCGTAGACGTTGGCGTCGACCGTGGTCTCGGTCGGATCCCACTCGACGCTCTCGCGGCCGTCCATCTCGTCGAGCATGCGCCGGAAAAGCGCGGTCAGGGCCGGGCTCATGGCCGGCGGCGTGGGCGGGGTGCGGACTTCCGCGCTCATGTCGTTGTTCCTGCGATCATGTACCCACTATACGGCGTATCGCGTCGGCTCCGCGACACCCAAGTCCGCAAGGCAGGTTGACACCCGCGGTCGCAAGTATGACGGTCGGGTGTCAGTCGCCCTGACGTCGGCGCAGCGGGTTCGTCTCCCGCGTTCGCGACGCGCCGTCCGATCTATCCTCAGCATTGCGTTCTTCCGGCGCGCACGGACGCGGGGCGAAGTACCGGAGCCCGAGGGCTCCATCCTCCCGGTCGCCGACCGGGGCGACACGGCGGACATCCCGTCCGCCGGGCTGCGGGAGGATTGTGTCATGCCTGACTCCATCGCGATGCCTTTGGGCGCGACTCCACCGGGCGCGGAGCGCGTGGGCGCCGGCGCGCATCGCGTCGTCGCCCTGATCGGCCCCTACCTCTCGGGCAAGACGACCTTGCTCGAGAACATCCTGTTCGCGACCGGCGCGGTTGGCCGCAAGGGTTCGACGCGCGACGGCAGCGCCGTCGGCGACGCCGCTCCGGAGGCGCGCAAGCGCGGCATGGGCACCGAACTGAATCTCGCGTCCTTCGCGTATCTCGGCGACTCCTGGACGATCCTCGACTGCCCAGGCTCGATCGAGTTCCGCCACGACACGCTGGCGGCCCTGCAGGTCTGCGACGCCGCCGTCGTGGTGTGCGAGCCCGTCCCCGAACGCATCCTTGCGCTGGCGCCGATCTTCAAGGCGCTGGAAGACCGACGGATTCCCCATCTGGTGTTCGTCAACAAGATGGACCAGGCGCAGGGCCGAATACGCGACCTGCTGGCCGCGCTGCAGACCGTGTCGGCGAGCAAGTTGTTGTTGAGGCAGGTGCCGATCCGGCGCCGGATCGCCGGTGGCGGCGAGGAAATTCTGGGCTACGTCGACCTCGTCAGCGAGCGCGCCTACCGCTACCGCGAGGGCACCGCGTCGGACCTGATCGAGATGCCCTCCGAAGTCCTGCCGCGCGAGGCCGAGGCGCGCCGCGAGATGCTGGAGAGCCTCGCCGAGTTCGACGACACGCTGCTGGAACAGCTGATCGAGGACGTGGCGCCGGAGAAATCGCTGATCTACCGCGACCTGCACGATGAATTCGGGGCCGCACTCGTCACGCCGGTCCTGCTGGGGGCCGCCGAGCGCGAAAACGGCGTGCGCCGTCTGCTGAAGGCGTTGCGCCACGACACGCCCTTTGCCCGAGACAGCGCCGCGCGCCGCGGCATCGATAGCGGCACCGCGCCGCTGGCGGAGTGCTTCAAGGTGCTGCACCAGGCGCACGCCGGCAAACTCTCGCTGTGCCGGGTCTGGGGCGGCGCGCTGTCGGAGGGCCAGGTACTGGGCGGCGCGCGCGTCGGTGGACTGTTCCGGATGACTGGCCAGAAACTCGACAAGGTCGCGAAGGCCGAAACCGGCGAGGTCGTGGCGCTGGCGAAGGTCGACGTACTGGGCGCCGGCCAGACGCTGTCGACCGGCGGCATCGCCGACGTCGCCG
>CAMDVZ010000165.1 GCA_945878895.1 Caenispirillum bisanense
CAACTCCCGCGCCGACAGATCCCTCCGTGTGATCCCGATTGCCTGGCCCATCGATGACTGCCTCCGAACGCTGTGACGGCAACACAGAATCAGCGGTCACCACATTCCGCAAGGGGCAGAGAGTCAGGAACTCCGCTACCTGGTATTAGGCGTTCAAAAATGCAAAAACCAAAAAACTCAATGGTTCAAATGGGTTAGGGTTGACGTTGTGTGTTCCGTTCGGCATAGTGCCACAACCTGTTGATTTATGGGCCTTCGCGGCCTGCCGCTCGCCCCATCCCGTTCGATCTGATGGAATTTTCAGCGCCATGACGAAGTCGGAACTGATCGCCAAGCTGGCGGCGCTCAACCCGCATCTCTACCAGCGCGACGTCGAGCGGATCGTCGCCACGATCTTCGACGAGATCGCCATCGCGCTTGCCCGCGGCGACCGGGTGGAATTGCGTGGTTTCGGCGCTTTCTCGGTCAAGCAGCGCGAATCGCGCACCGGCCGCAACCCGCGCACCGGCGAGACGGTGTCGGTGCCGAGCAAGAGCGTGCCCTATTTCAAGACCGGCAAGGATCTGCGCGACCGCGTCAACAAGGCGCTCCGCCAGTCCATCGCCGACGCCGCCAAAGCGAAGGCGGGCTGAGGCGGCTTGCCGTCCGGCGCATCGCGATTGTCGCTGTCGCGCGCTGGCCTTAGGCTGCGGCCATGAAAATCCTGTCCCGCACCTTGCTGCTGGCGTTCCTGGTGTTCTGGGCACTGGTCGCGCTCAGCAATCACGAACCGGTGGCGATCGGCCTGTGGCCGTTCGCCCAGCGCATCGAATTGCCCGCCTTCCTGATGATCGCCTTGCTGCTGCTGGTGGGCGTGCTGGCGGGCCTCGTGATCGGCTGGTTCGGCGCCCACAGGCACCGCGCGCTGGCCCGTCATCGCGGCGCCGAGATGGACCGCCTGGAGCGCGAGATCGTGAAACTGAAAGCGCGCGTGGCCGAGGGCGCCGCGCCGGCCGGCAGCGTCGGTGCCGTGGCACCGGCCGATGGCCGGGCGTTCGCGCGCCAACAGGCGCTGGTCGATCCCGACTCGGTCGAACCGGCGTCGAGGAGCCGGTGATGCGCATCCTCGATGCCACCGCCGTCGATGCCGCGCTCGACGATCTGGCGCTGGTCGAGGCACTGCGCCGGGCTTTCCGTGCCGACATCGAGATGCCGGTGCGCCATCACCATCCAATTCCGGCCGCCACCGGTCCCGGCACCGCCGAGGCGATGCTGCTGCTGATGCCGGCCTGGGCCAGACCGCCGGCCAGCCGCGACGCCTCGGCCGGTCGGATCGGGGTCAAGATCGTGACGGTGTTTCCCGACAACGGCCTGCGCTCCTTGCCGGCCATCTACGGGCAATATCTGCTGATGGACGGCGGCACCGGCGCCACCCTGGCGCTGCTCGACGGCACCGTGCTGACCAAGCGCCGCACCGCCTGCGCCTCGGCGCTGGCGTCTTCGTACCTGTCGCGGCCCGACAGCCGCTCGCTCCTGATGATCGGCACCGGCGCGCTGGCACCGGAACTGATCCGCGCCCACTGCAAGGTCCGCCCCTCGATCGACCGGGTGACGATCTGGGGGCGAACGACGGCGCACGCCGCCTCGCTTGCCCGCGCGCTGGCGGACACCTTGCCCGTGGCGCTCGGCCGCGCGGTGACGGTGACCCACGCCGAGGATCGCGAAGCAGCCGTGCGCGCGGCCGACATCGTCTCCTGCGCCACGCTCAGCAAGACGCCGCTGGTCGAGGGCGCCTGGCTGCGTGCGGGCCAACACGTCGATCTGGTCGGTGCCTATACGCCCGCGATGCGCGAAAGCGACGACGCGGCGGTACGGGCGGCGCGGATTTTCGTCGACACCAGAGCCGGCGCGCTGAAGGAGGCCGGCGACATCGTCCAGCCGCTGAATGCCGGCGAGATATCCGACGACGACGTGCTGGCCGACCTCTATGACCTCTGCCGCGGTCGCCATGCCGGCCGCGACGCGGGGGACACGCGGTCGATCACGCTGTTCAAGTCGGTCGGCGCGGCGCTGGAGGATCTCGCGGCGGCGGAGCTGGCGGTGGGCGGTTGACCGGTGACCGTGGTCGGCGTGGCAAGAAGAGATCACTGGTTGTCCCATACGATCAAGCAACAATCGGTTTTTCATCCCGCGCCGCGCCCGGGATGACACCGCAAGGGGCGGGATTCGCGCGCGTCGACCGGCGGATGTCCGGTCGATGACCTGTGTCGGCGATACGGGAAGCAGCGCCTCCGTCGCAGGCTGGTCGATACACGTCAACGTCGAGGAGAGCCGAACATGGCGAACGTTCTGATCGTCGGCGCCGGAATCATCGGCCTCTCCGCCGCCTGGGCTTTGCGGCGCGACGGGCATCGGGTGACGGTGCTGGAGCAGGGGCCGATTCCCAATCCGGTGGGCACGTCGGTCGACCAGCATCGTCTGATCCGGCGGCCCTACGGCACCGAGGTGGGTTACATGCGGATGATCACGCATGCCTTCGCGGCGTGGGACGCGATGTGGCGCGATCTCGGCGTGTCGTTGCTGGTGCGCACGGGCTCGCTGTCGCTCAGCGTGCGCGACGACGACCGTCAGGCAGAGTCGTTGCGCCTGCTCAAGGACGGCGGCTTTCCGGTCGAGGAGATGGATGCCAGGCGTCTCGGCGAGTGTTATCCGCTGATCGATCCGCGCGGCGTGCGGATGGCGTATCTCTCGCCCGAAGGCGGCGTGTTGCTGGCCGAGCGCATCGTGATGGCGCTGGCGACGTGGCTGGCGGAGAATGGCGCCACGCTGCGCGCCGGCGCCGCGGTCGAGGCGATCGATTCCGACCTCGGCTCGGTGACACTGGCCGGTGGCGAGCGGATCGAGTCGGACCTCGTGCTGGTCGCGGCCGGCGCCTGGGTGGGACGGTTGGTCCCCGAAATGACGCTCCTGGTCGAACCCTCGCGCCAGGTGTTGGCCTACGTGCGCCTGCCCGACGACCTGGCGCGCGCGTGGGCGACGCATCCCTCGCTGCTGTCGATCGGTGCGGACCACGGTTTCTATCTGGTGCCGCCGGTGATGGCGCCCGATGGCACGCAGACGGCGCTCAAGATCGGCGATCATCTGTTCAGCCGGGTCGGCGACGCCGCCAGCGATCCGCGACTTCCGGGCGAGGCCGAGACGAAGGCCGTGTACGAACTGGCGCGCGGTCGCCTGCGCGATCTCGATCGCTACGTCCTCGACCGCGGCAAGGTGTGTTTCTACACCGTCGACAGCCGCGACGGGCACGAGACGTTCCGCTCGGTGCGGCTCGGCCAGGCGGCGTGGGCGATGTCGAACTGTTCGGGCCACGGCTTCAAGTTCGCGGCGTGCCTGGGCGAGGCGTTCGCCGACATGGTGGCAGGCCGGCGCTCGGCCGGTGGCTTCACGCGGTACGCCGCGGGCGAGGTGCTATAGTCGCGCCAATCAACGCCAAATGCCGGGGAAACGCCGTGGCCGACGTCGAAATCCGCAAGATCGTCACGACCATCGAGGAAGTCTGGCACGACGGTGGTCCGCCGCCGGACGAGCCGGTTCGCAAGGGTGCCATCGGCGCCGCCATCCGCAATCCCTATGCCGGCGAGTATGTCGACGACATCACGCCCATGATGGAAGCGCTCAAGCCGCTGGCGCTCGACATCACGCGGCGGCTGATCGCGGCACTCGGCGCCACCGGCCAGGAGATCGAATCCTACGGCAAGGGCGTGATCGTCGGCGTCAACGGCGAGCTCGAACATGCGGCACTCTGGCATCAGCCGAGTGGCTGGGGCATTCGCGAGGCGATGGGCGGCGCGCGCTCCATCGTGCCCTCGACCGTGAAGGTGGCGGCGGCCGGCACCGCGCTCGACATCCCGCTGCACCACGTGCAGGCGGCCTACGTGCGCAGTCATTTCGACGCCATCGAGTTCCGCGTCCCGGATGGTCCCAGGCCGGACGAGATCGTGTTCGTGGTGGCGCTGGCGACCGGCGGCCGGCCACACGCCCGGGTCGGTGGCCTGACGGCGGCCGAGATCAAATTGTGGGACGGCCAGCGATGAGCGACGGAAACGACACCGGCGCGGTCGCCGCGGCGATGGACGCGCTCGACCGCTTCATGGCGTCGCTGACCCGCCACGACGAGGCGGGCCTCAACGACGCCTTCAATTTCCCGCACGTCAGGCTGGCCAGTGGCACCGTCGCGACGTGGGAAAAGCGCGGCGACTACAGGATGGAAGGCTTCGTCGCGCGCGCCGGCGATGGCTGGCACGAAAGCCGCTGGGACGAACGCACCGCGATTCACGCCGGCGCCGACAAGGTCCGTCTCGCCGTCCAGTTCAGCCGCTGGAAGGCCGATGGTTCGTTGATCGGCCGCTACAAATCGATCTGGGTGGTGAAGAGGGAGGACGGCCACTGGGGCGTCCAGGCCCGCTCCAGCTTCGCGGCGTGAGCGGCGGGGCGAGCCTCGTAGTCTGGTCTCCGTGCAAGAGGCTGCAATCGCGCATCGTGGCACACGATGGAGAAACAACCACGGTGTCGTTCCGAGCTCCGGGCCGCGTGCGGTCCCGTCTGCGAGCGACCCCGGGTTCTTTGCCGCTTCGTGCGGTATCGCTGCCGTGTCGGGTTCCCTCGCCAACGGGACCGCAAGCGGCCCCGGAGCTCGGGATGACATTGTTTTCGTAGGTCGGGTGGTGCGCCAACCACTTCCGCTCAAAGCCAGCGCCCAGGGGCGGTGCGCGCCTGAGTTCACAAAGCGCGTTGTCGGCATTGCCGCGCCCACCGGATAACCGTCGTCCGCGCCGCAATCCATCCCAAACGTGGTTTGCCGTATCCTGGCGGGCGTCGCTAGGGTACTCCCGTGATTCACGCGCCGACGATATCGACGGCTGGCGTTGGGGGAGAGAGCCATGCTGGGACGTAGACAGGGTCTGATCGCGGCCTCCGCGCTGGCGGTGGCGGCGTGGCAGGCGCCGGCGCTGGCGCAGGGTGGGCCGATCCGGATCGGCGAACTCAACAGCTACAAGAATTTCCCCGCCTTCCTCGAACCCTACAAGAAGGGCTGGGAGCTGGCGGTCGAGGAGGTCAACAAGGCCGGCGGCGTGCTGGGCCGCCCCATCGAGATCGTCTCGCGCGACGATGGCGGCACGCCGGCCGACGCGGTACGCGTTGCCGAAGAACTGCTGAGCCGCGAGAACGTGGCGTTCCTGATCGGCACCTTCCCGTCCAACGTCGGGCTGGCGGTGTCGGACTTCGCCAAGCAGCGCAAGACGCTGTTCATCGCGGCCGAACCGCTGACCGACAAGATCGTGTGGGAGCAGGGCAACCGCTACACCTACCGCCTGCGCACCTCGACCTACATGCAGACCGCGATGCTGATTCCCGACGCGGTCAAGCTGAAGAAGAAGCGCTGGGCCATCGTCTATCCCAACTACGAGTACGGTCAGTCCGCCACGGCGGCCTTCAAGAAGCTGCTAAAGGCGCAACAGCCCGACGTCGAGTTCGTGATCGAGCAGGCGCCGCCGCTCGGCCGCATCGAGGCCGGTGCGGTCGCCCAGGCGATCGCCGACGCCAAGCCGGACGCGATCTTCAGTTCGCTGTTCGGCGGTGATCTCGCGAAGTTCGTGCGCGAGGGTGGCTCGCGTGGCCTGTTCAAGGACGTCGCCGTCTTCAACCTGCTGGCCGGCGAGCCCGAGTATCTCGATCCGCTCAAGGACGAGGCGCCGAAGGGCTGGTACGTCACCGGCTATCCGTGGTCGGAGATCAAGACGCCCGAGCATCTGAAGTTCCTCGCCGCCTACCAGGCGAAGTTCAAGGACTACCCGCGGCTGGGTTCGGTCGTCGGCTACACCGTCGTGATGTCGGCGGTAGAGGCGATCCGCAAGGCAGGCGTGCTCGACCAGGAGAAGCTGGTCGACGCGATGAGCGGCCTCACCCACATGAGCCCGTTCGGCTCGATGACCTACCGCGCCCTCGACCACCAGTCGACCATGGGCGCCTATGTCGGTCGCATCGACCTCAAGGACGGCAAGGGCGTCATGGTCGACTGGCGCTTCCAGGACGGCAAGGACTTCCTGCCGCCCGACGAGGAGGTGAAGAAGCTGCGGCCGGCCAATTGAGCTTCGGACGTCATCGGACCGCTTTGTCGATGCGTGGCGACCCGCTCTCATACCTTCCCTCGCCAGCGGCGGGGGAAGGTGCCCGAAGGGCGGATGGGGGTGGGTGGTTCAACGAGCACGGCGTCGCCATTCGGCCGCGACGTCGATACGACCGCGCGAAGCGCAACGCATTCTCCTCCACACCCATCGACGGCGGCGAAGAAGAAGGGGTTGCGCTTCGCGCGGTCGTATCGAGAACACCTCTCGTCTTCGACGATTCGCGCGTACCACGACCCACCCCCATCCGCCCTTCGGGCACCTTCCCCCGCCGCTGGCGAGGGAAGGTATGAGTGTTGAACGATTGAAATATCGCGTGCCGAGGGCTCGCGAACCGGAGAACGCCGTGTCGTGTCGGCGTGCATGCCGTGGCCCGGCGCCGCGCACGAGCGCTACGGAAGCGGGGCGCTCGCACAGGACGGCGCGGTCATTCGCGCGTGCGTCGTCATCGACGGCGCGTCATCGCACGCCGCTCCTCGCCGCATGACCCTTTCCTCGCTCCTCGTCCAGCTGTTGAACGGCCTCGCCGGCGCCTCCTCGCTGTTCATGGTGGCGGCGGGGCTGTCGCTGATCTTCGGGGTCACGCGGATCGTCAATTTCGCGCACGGCTCGCTCTACATGATCGGGCTCTACGTCGCGTAC
The DNA here is from genome assembly GCA_945878895.1 of Caenispirillum bisanense. Taxonomy (GTDB): domain Bacteria; phylum Pseudomonadota; class Alphaproteobacteria; order Reyranellales; family Reyranellaceae; genus CAMDVZ01. The sequence continues at coordinate 6,807 of CAMDVZ010000165.1, forward strand.
TCGCTGATCGAGGGCATCCAGACGACGCTGTTCGGCTTCGGCGGGTTCGGCCGCACCATCGTGGGCTACTGGGGCGCCGTCGTCCTCGCGGCGTTGCTGGTCGGCGCCCTGGGGGCCGCGATCGAGACGCTGGTGCTGCGCCGTATCTACCGGGCGCCCGAACTGTTCCAGCTGCTGGCGACCTTCGCCATCGTGCTGGTCGTCAAGGACTTGGCGCTGGCGATCTGGGGCCCGGAGGATCTGGTCGGCCCGCGGGCGCCCGGGCTGCGCGGCACCGTCGAGGTGCTGGGCCGCAAGGTGCCGGAGTACGATCTTTTGCTGATCGCCATCGCGCCCTCCGTGCTGGGGGTCCTCTGGCTGGCCTTGACGCATACCCGCTGGGGCGCGCTGGTGCGGGCCGCCACCCAGGACCGCGAGATGGTCGGCGCGCTGGGCGTCAACGAAGCCTGGCTTTTCACCGGCGTGTTTTTCGTCGGCTCGGTGCTGGCAGGGCTGGGCGGCGCGCTCCAGTTACCGCGCGAGCCCGCCAATCTCGGCCTCGATCTGGCGGTGATCGCCGAGGCCTTCGTTGTGACCGTCGTGGGCGGCCTCGGCAGCGTGCCCGGCGCCTTCCTCGCCGCCATGATCATCGGCCTCGTGAAAGCGCTCTGCATCGCGCTCGGCAACCAGACCCTGTTCGGCTTCGAAGTCTCGTTCTCGAAACTCACGCTGGTGGTCGAGTTCCTGGTCATGGCCGCGGTGCTGGTCGCCCGTCCCTACGGACTGCTCGGCCGCGCGCCCGCGGCGCAACGCGCGTCGGGCGACGAAGCGCCGCCGCTGACGCGACCGGGCTGGAGGGCGTGGGCGCCGGCGCTCGCCATTCTGGCGCTGGTGCCGCTGCTGTTTCCCGGCGACCGTTACCTGCTGGTGCTGCTGACCGACATTTTCCTGTTCTCGCTGTTCGCCGTCAGCCTGCACGCCATCATGGGGCCGGCCGGCATGGTGTCGTTCGGCCACGCCGCCTATTTCGGCATCGCCGCCTATGCCGCCGGTCTGCTCGTCAAGAAGGCCGGCTGGCCGATGGAGCTGTCGCTGCTGGTGGCGCCGGTCGCCTCGGGACTGGGGGCGCTGTTCTTCGGCTGGTTCTGCGTGCGCCTGTCGGGCGTCTATCTGGCGATGCTGACGATGGCCTTCGCGCAGATCGTCTGGTCGGTGATCTTCCAGTGGGATGGCTTCACCGGCGGCAGCAACGGGCTGGTCGGCGTCTGGCCCGCCGCGTGGCTGGCGTCCAAGAGCGCCTACTACTGGCTGTCGCTGGCGGTCTGCGCGGCCGGCATCGGGTTCCTCTGGCGGCTGACCTTCGCGCCGTTTGGCTACACGCTGCGGGCCGGCCGCGACTCGCCGCTGCGGGCGGAGGCGATCGGCATCGATCTGCGCCTGCACCAGTGGCTCGCCTTTGCCCTGGTGGGCGCGGTGGCCGGGCTCGCGGGCGCCCTGTTCGCCTTCTCCAAGGGCAGCATCTCGCCCGAACTCGCCTCGATTTCGCTGTCGACCGACGCGCTGGTCATGGTGCTGCTGGGCGGCGTTGAGACGCTGACCGGCCCGATCGCCGGCGCGGCGCTGTTCACGTGGCTGAAGGACGAGCTGGCGCGCCGCACCGAGTTCTGGCGTGCCGTGCTGGGCCTCGTGATCCTCGCTCTGGTGCTGCTGTTCCCGCAGGGCGTCGCGGGCGGGTTGCAGGCGCTCTGGGCGCGACTGCGGCCGGGCAGGGCCTCGTGAGCGGCGCGCCGGTCCTCGAGGTGCGCGGCCTGTCGAAGCGCTTCGGCGGCGTGGCGGCGGTCGACGGCGTCGATCTCGCGGTCGCGCCGGGCGAGCTGCTGGCGCTGATCGGACCCAACGGTGCCGGCAAGTCGACCTGCTTCAACATGCTCAACGGCCAGCTCAAGCCCGATGGCGGCACGGTCACGTTGCTCGGTCGCGACGTCACCGGCCTGCCGCCGCGCGCGATCTGGCAGCTGGGCGTCGGCCGTACCTTTCAGATTACCGCCACCTTCGGCTCGATGAGCGTGCGCGAGAACGTGCAGATGGCGCTGATCTCGCACCACCGCCGCGCCTTCTCGATTTTCAGCCCCGCCACCGCGCTCCATCGCGACCGGGCCGAGGCCCTGTTGACCCAGGTCGACATGGGCGGACAGGCCGACCGGATCTGCGGCGTGCTCGCCTATGGCGACCTCAAGCGCGTCGAGCTGGCGATGGCGCTCGCCAACGATCCGAAACTGTTGCTGATGGACGAGCCGACGGCGGGCATGGCGCCGCGCGAGCGCACCGACCTGATGGCGTTGACGGCCCGCCTCGCGCGCCAGCGCGGCATCGCGGTGCTCTTCACCGAGCACGACATGGACGTCGTGTTCGGCCAGGCCGACCGCGTCGTGGTGCTCGACCACGGCAAACTCATCGCCGGCGGATCGCCGGCCGAAATCCGCGCCGACGCCCGTGTCCAGGCCGTCTATCTCGGCACCGGCGCGGCCGGGGCGTAGGGGGCGACGATGGATTCTCCCCCGCTGATTTCTCACCTTCGCGGTCGCGCTTCGCCGCTACGGCGCACGCGCCACTACGATAGTGGTGACGACATGAATGAACGTCGGCACCGGCTTTGTTTTTTCCTTCCCCCGCTGGCGCAGGAGTGTCCGGGGAAAGTCGGTGGCGACTCTCGGGGATTGCGTTGGAGCTGGCGGCCAGTCGTCGATATTCCGCGTTCGGAACGAGGAGAAAGCGCTGCGCGGCCGGATCTTTCCTTCTCCCCGCGGAGGCGGGGAGAAGGTGCCCGAAGGGCGGATGAGGGGCTTCGCGGCGTCGAGGCGATTCGGATTTCGAACCCGGGTGCTTGCCGCTTCCACGGCCGCGAAGCCCC
>CAMDVZ010000166.1 GCA_945878895.1 Caenispirillum bisanense
GAGGAGGCCCTGCCGACGCCGGTGCCCGCGCCGGTGACGACGGCGAATTTGGTCGATGTGGTCATGATGTTCCGTTTCCTGTCCTGTCGATGCGCGTGCGCGACGCAATCTACAGATTGGCCTTGAGGAATGCACTCATCCGGTCCCACGCCTGGTTCGCGCAAGCCAGATCGTAGGCGGCACTGCGCTCGTTGAAGAAGGCGTGATCGGCATCGTAGCGATGGATGTCGGGCGAACGGCCGGCAGCCTGCATCGCGGATTCGAGCGCGTAGGCGGCGGCCGGCGTGCACCAGCCGTCCTTGTTGGCGAAATGACCCTGGAACGGCGTCGCGATTTTCGCGGGATCGGCGAAGTCGGCCGGCGGAATGCCGTAGAAGCAGACGCCGGCGTCCATTTCGGGGATATGCACCGCCGACGCCACGGTGAGCGCGCCGCCCATGCAGAACCCCATCACGGCGACCTTCGGCCCGTGCTTCTTCAGATCGAGCACCGCGCCCCTGATGTCCTGGAACGTGGCGTCGGGAAAATCGAGCCCGGTCATCAGATGGTTGGCCTCGTCGGGCGTCGCGGTGACGCGGCCCTTGTAGAGGTCGGGCGCCAGCGCGTTGTAGCCGGCGCGCGCGAAGCGGTCGGCGACGCCCATGATCTGGTCGTTGAGACCCCACCACTCCTGGATCACGACGATCCCGGGCCGGTTCTTGCCCGCCACCGCGAGATAGCCCTTGCACGTGCCCCCATCCGGCCGCGCGAAATCGATGATGTTGCCCATGGTTTCCTCCCTCGTTTACGGCCCAGCCGCCGGACCGATAGCGGACGCACGCGACGTCGCGGCTACAACTTCGTCCGCAACTCCGTCTTCAGTATCTTGCCGTAGTTGTTCTTCGGCAGCGCGTCGATGAACCGGTAGTCCTTGGGCCGCTTGAAGCGGGCGATGTTGTCGAGGCAGAGCTGGTCGAGATCGGCCGGCGTCGCCCGCGCGCCCTCGCGCAGCACGATGAACGCCACGACGTCCTCGCCCCACTCCGGATGCGGCTTGCCGACGACCGAGCATTCGAGCACCGCGGGATGCAGGTTCAGCACGTCCTCGATCTCGCGCGGATAGATGTTGCTGCCGCCGGAGATGATCATGTCCTTGGAGCGGTCCTTCAGGGTCAGGAAGCCATCCGCGTCGAAGGCGCCAACGTCGCCGGTCCACAGCCAGCCGTCGCGCAGCGACCGCGACGTCGCCTCGGGATTGTCCCAGTAGCCGCCCATCACGACGTCGCCGCGACAGATGATTTCGCCCACTTCGCCGGTCGGCACCGGCTTGCCGTCCTCGTCGACGACGCGGACCTCGACGCAGGCATCGGCGAGCCCCGCCGAGGCAAGACGCTGCTCCCACCGGGGATGGTCGCGGTCGGCGTGCACGGCGCGGCTGAGATGGGTGATGGTCATCGGCGCCTCGCCCTGGCCGTAGAGCTGCACCATCACGTTGCCCAGAAGATCGATCGACTTCTTCAGATCGCTGACATACATCGGCGCGCCGCCGTAGCTGATGGTGCGGATGTCGCCCGGTCGCAGATCGTGAACGGCGGGATGCTCGATCAGCCGCTTCACCATGGTTGGCGCCAGAAAGATCGTCGCCTGCGGCCAGCGTCGCGCCAGCGACACCATTTCCGGCACGTCGTAGCGTCCGCTCTCGGGAAACACCTGGGTCAGTGCCCGCGCCATCGCCGGAAAGTTCCACAGGCCGGAGCCATGGCTGATCGGCGCCACGTGGATGATGGAGTGTCCGGGCTCGGGACGATCCACGTCGGCGAAATAATTCAGCGTCATCGCCAGCAGATTGCGGTGCGACAGCGTCGCGCCCTTGGGACGGCCGGTGGTCCCCGATGTGTAGAACAGCCACGCCGGATCGGTCGGCGCGGCGTCGTGGGCGAGAACGGGATCGCCGACCGCCATGAAGCCGTAGTCGCGCGTCGACACGTCGACGATGCGTTCGAGCGCCGGGCAGTCGTCTTTCACCGAGGCGATGTCCTCGGCCAGATCGGACGTGACGAAGCAGAGTCGCGCGCCGGAGTTCTGGAGAATAAACGCGAACTCGCGCGGATGCAGCTTGGCGTTCATCGGCACCGCGCACAGGCCGGCGTGCCAGATCGCGTACATGGTCTCGATCGCCTCGACGCAGTTGGTCATGGCGAAGGCGACCCGGTCGCCCGGCACCAGCTTCATCCGGTGGTGCAGATGGGTGGCCATCACCGACACCTTGCGCAACAGGTTCCGGTGATCGAGATGGGGCGTCTCGCCCCTCGCCAGCGCGATCGCGTCGGGATATTCCAGCGCCGATTTGACCAGCAATTGCGCGATGTTCATGCGGTTCCTCCACGGCGTCCACTATCGCAAGCCGGCGAGCGTTGATCAACGCGGCGGTGTTGCGCGTTTCGCCGGGGACGGCGATAACCGCGCCAGCGGAGGCGAGGCGCATGAGTGACAACGAGTTCGATTTCATCGTCGTGGGCGCCGGCATCGCGGGCGTGTCCTGCGCCTGCTTCCTGGCCGAACACGGACGCGTCGCGATCCTCGAACGCGAGCACGTGCCCGCCTACCACACGACCGGTCGCTCGGCGGCGCTATACTCGGAAACCTACGGCAACGCCGCCATCGTCGCGATCACCGTCGCCAGCGGGCCGTTCTACCGCAAACCGCCGCCGGGCTTCGCCGAGGTGCCCTTGCTGACGCCACGCGGCGCCCTGTTCGTCGGCGGCAGCGACGACACGGCGAAGATGGACGATGCCTGGCGCCGGTTCCACGCGCTGGTCCCGACCATCCGCCGCGTCGATCAGGCAGAAGCCCTGAAACTGCAACCCTGCCTGCGACCGGACTACGTGGCCGGCGGCGTTTACGAACCCGACGCCGAGGACATGGACGTCGCCGCCATCCACGCCGGCTTCCTGCGCGGCGCGCGCGCCCGTGGCGCGGTGTTGCGTCTGAAAGCGGAGGTCGTCGCGCTGGAGCGAACGGGCGGTCGCTGGCACGTCCGGCTGGCCGACGGAGATACATTGAAGGCGCCCGTCGTCGTCAATGCTGCCGGCGCGTGGTGCGACGCGCTCGGCGCGATGGCGGGCGCCAGGCTGATCGGCCTGACGCCCAAACGACGCACTGCCTTCACCTTCGAAGCGCCGGCCGGCCTCGATCTCGCCCGCATGCCCATCGTCATCGACATCGACGAGACCTTCTACGTGAAGCCGGAGGTCGGGCAGTTCCTCGGCTCGCCCGCCGACGAAACGCCGAGCGAGCCGTGCGACGCCCAGCCAGAGGAGCTCGACATCGCCGTCGCGGTCGATCGCATCCAGACGGCGACCACGCTGGAGATCCGCCGCATCCGCAACAAATGGGCCGGGCTGCGCAGTTTCGTCGCCGACAAGACTTTCGTGGTCGGCTACGACAGCGACGCGTCCGGCTTCTTCTGGCTCGCCGGCCAGGGCGGCTACGGCATCCAGAGCGCGCCCGCGATGGGACGACTGTCGGCCAGCCTGATCACCGGCGGCGGCATGCCTGACGATCTCAAGGCGCTGGGCGTCGAGGCGGCAACGCTGGATCCGGCCCGCCTGCGCTGAGTCACCCGCACGATCGTGGCGCGGTGACCCGCGGCGAGGCGTCTTCTATAGTCCCGGCTTCGACGGCGGGAGAACCCAGACATGACGACCTCCGTCCGGCGGCTCGGGCCCCTGTCGCCCGTGCTCGACCGGCTCTACCTCGCGTGCGCGGCGCTGGCCGGCCTCTGCCTGATCTCGATCTGCGTCCTGATGATGGTCATGTCGGTCGGACGCGAAGTCGCCATCAACGTGCGCGGCGGCGACGACATCGGCGGCTGGCTGTGCGCCTCGATGGCGACGCTGGGGCTGGCCTATGGCTTCAAAAACGGCGACATCGTCCGCGTCGGCCTGCTGATCGAGCGTTTCGAGGGCCGTGTCCGCCACGCGATGGAGATCGCCTGCCTGGTCGTCGGCACGCTCTTCACCGGCGCGCTGGCCTGGTACGCCGTCGATCTCGTTCATGATTCCTGGCGGTTCGGCGAGCGCGCCACCGGCATCCTGACGACGCCGATCTGGATTCCGAAGATTCCCTTCGCGTTCGGCGCCACGATGCTGGCCCTCGCCTTCGTGGAAGAACTGGTCGGCGCGCTGCGCGGGATACGGCCGAGCTACTGGAAGGATCCGCCGAAGACCCAGGAAGAGGTCATCGAGATGGCCGCGTCGAGCGCGGTGTAGTCGTGGACCAGATAGCCCTGACGGTCATCGTTCTCGGCGCCATGCTGGCCTTGCTGGCCGGCGGCGTGTGGATTTCGCTCGCGCTCGGCATCTGCGGCGGCATCGCCATGCTGATCGTCAAGCCGGAAGTCCCGCTCGGCAAGGTGCTGGCGGATTCGCTCTGGGGCAGCGGCAACTCCTGGGAGCTGGCGGCGCTGCCGCTGTTCATCTGGATGGGCGAGATCCTGTTCCGCACCAGGCTGTCGGACGAGATTTTCCGCGGACTGGCGCCGTGGCTCAACTGGCTGCCTGGCCGGCTGGTCCACGTGAACGTGCTGGGTTGCGGCATCTTCGGGTCGGTGTCGGGCTCCTCGGCGGCGACCTGCGCGACCATCGCCAAGATCGCGTTGCCGGAACTGAAACGCCGCGGCTACGACGAGAAGCTCAGCCTCGGCTCGCTGGCGGGCGCCGGCACGCTCGGCATCCTCATTCCGCCCTCGATCACCATGGTGGTCTACGCGGTGGCGGCCGAGACATCGATCATCCAGCTGTTCCTCGCCGGCTTCCTGCCCGGCCTGCTCGTGATGACCCTCTACAGCGGCTACATCGTCGTCTGGTCGATGCTGAATCCCGACAAGGATCCGCCGGCCGATCCGCCGATGAGCTTCCGCAAGAAACTCGCGGAGTCGCGGAACCTGATCCCGACCGGCCTGCTGATCCTCTTCATCACCGCCTCCCTGATCTTCGGCTGGGCGACGGCGACGGAGTGCGCGGCGTGGGGCGTGACGTTCTCGTTCGGCATCGCGGCGTGGTCGCGCATGCTGACGTGGGAGGCCTTCCGGCAGAGCGTGATCGGGACGGTTCGCATGACGGCGATGATCATGCTGATTCTCGCCTGCGCCGCGTTCCTGTCGAAGTCGATGGCCTACACCGGTATCCCCAAACAGCTGGCGGAGTTCGTGGCCACCCTGCAGCTCTCGCCCTACATGCTGATCGCGGCGTTGACGGTGATGTACATCGTGCTCGGCACGGCGCTCGACGGCATCTCCATGATCGTCCTGACGACGGTGGTCGTGATCCCGCTGGTGAAGCAGGCGGGCTTCGACCTGATCTGGTTCGGCATTTTCATGATTCTCGTGATCGAGATGGCCGAGGTGTCGCCGCCGGTGGGCTTCAACCTGTTCGTGCTCCAGGCGATGAGCGGCAAGGACAGCGTGTTCGTGGCGCGCGCGGCACTGCCGTTTTTCTTCCTGCTGGTGGCGGCCGTCGCCATCATCACGATCTGGCCGGACATCGTCTACGTCGTGCCGCGCTGGGCGTTTCCCAACAGCAGCGGATGATGGCGGGTTGACCCCGGACCGCCTCGCCTGCCACGTTCCGTTCCAGTCGGCGTGAAACCGACAGGGAGACCATCATACAACGAATCCTCGGCCTGGCGCTCGCCGCCAGCCTCGCCATGGCCGCGCCGGTCCTGGCGCAGACGAAATGGGACCTGCCCGCCGGCTACGCGGCGGGCAACTACCACACCGAAAACCTCGTGAAGTTCGCCGACGACGTGAAAGCCGCGACGGCCGGCAAGCTGACGATCGCCGTCCACGCCAACGCCTCGCTGTTCAAGGTGCCGGAGATCAAGAAGGCGGTGCTGACCGGCCAGGCGCAGATCGGCGAGTTGCTGATGTCGCTGCTGGAGAACGAGGATCCGGTGTTCGGCGTCGACACCGTGCCCTTCGTGGCCACGAGCTTCGACGACGCCATGAAACTCTGGAAAGCCTCGAAGGCCGCCGTCGAGAAGCGCATGGCCGCCCAGGGGCTGAAGGTTCTCTACGTCGTGCCGTGGCCGCCCCAGGGCCTTTACGCCAAGAAGGAAATCGCGGCGATCGAGGACATGAAGGGCCTCAAGTTCCGCGCCTACAACCGCGGCACCTCGCGCATCGCCGAGCTGGTCGGCGCCCAGCCACTCACCATCCAGGCGGCCGAGGTGCCGCAGGCCGCCGCCACCGGCGTGATGAACGCCTTCATCTCGTCGGGCTCGACCGGCTACGACAGCCGCATCTGGGAATCGCTGACCCACTTTTACGACACCCAAGCCTGGCTGCCCAAGAACATGGTGTTCGTGAACCAGAAGGCGTTCGACGCGCTCGACAAGGACACCCAGGCGGCCCTGCTCAAGGCCGCCGCCGAGGCCGAGACGCGGGGCTGGAAGGTCGCGCGGGAAAAGACCCAGTGGTACCTGGAGCAACTCGCCGCCAAGGGCATGAAGGTGGGACCGCCGAGCGCCGCACTCGCCGCGGGCTTCAAGAAGATCGGCGAGACGCTGGGCAAGGAATGGGCCGATCGCGCCGGCGCCGAAGGAGCCGCCCTGCTCGAGGCCTATCGCAAGATGTGATCGGACGGCCCCGGCGGCACGCGACGAAGGGGGCCCGCGCGGCCCCCTTTTCTACGATGGCGGCGGCTGCCGCCGCAGTAGCCACCGGAACACCGGCCGCGACAGCGTGGGCGTCAGGTAGATCGGGAACTGAACCGCGGCGATGAACAGGAAGTAGTCGGGATCGACGGTCGCGGGCAGCACCGCCAGCAGCAGCGCGTTGTTGCGGCTGCCGGCGGCGTAGGCGGCCGTGCAGGCCAGTACGCGGCCGGCCGGCCAGAACGCGAGCATCGTGACGGTCATGTAGAGGACGGTCGCCACGAAGGCCGACAACACGAATCCCGCCGTTCGCCACGGCGTCCGCTCGATGTGGCCCAGCACGCCGTCCATGATCGGGATCGCGAACAGCAGCAGGATCAGAACGGCCAGACCGTCGATGACCGGCGCGGCGCGCTGGCGTCGCTGCTCGCCCACGATCGACCGGATCGCCACGGCGAGTGGCAAGCCCGCCGCGACCAGCGACGCCAGGCGCAGCATGAAATCGACGAACGGGATGCGGATGTCCAGCCCGAGCAGGGCAAGCGCCAGCGGCGGCACCGTCAGCGGCATCAGCGCGGTGCCCGCCAGCGTGACGAACAATGCCCGCGCGCGGTCGAGGCCGAGAAAGCCCGCCACCGCCGGCATCGAGGTCAACGGCGGCAGACATGCCATCAACGCCAGGGCGAGCTTCAGGCCGGGCGACAGCGGCAGCATGTCGAGCAGCGGCGCCGTCGCGCAGGGTATGCCGATCATCGCCACCGCGACCATCGCCAGCGGCAGCCACGGCCGCCTCGCCACGCCGCGAAACACCGGCAGATCGGTGCGCGCCATGGCGATGCCGAGCAGCGCCACCACGAAGGGCGTGATCAGCGGCTTCATCGCCGCCGCCAGACCCTGGAACGCGAGGCCGAGGATCAACGCGCAGGGCAGCAACAGCATCGCGTGCCGCGCCATCGCCGACAGCAGCCTCGCCAACATGGTCAACACGACCTCGCCGCCCGCCCGCGGGCGACCGCTGTCGACGCGACCGTCCTAATCCTCGGCCCGCGTGTCGCGGATCTTGCGGGTGCCCTGGAACACCGGCTTCAGCGGATCCATCACGAAGCGGATGCGCGGCAGGTCGGTGTCGACGGTGCAGCAGGTCGCCACGATCGGATCGCCCAGCCGCAGCGCGCCCGCGTTCCACGCGGCGCCCTCGAACGCCTTGACCTCGGGGCGGCCGCGCTCGGCCTTGTGGATGGTGTATTTCGGATCGACCTGGACCAGCATCGGCGACACCGCGCCGTCGAGCGGTGCGTTCGCCGCCGTCACCCAGTTGATGTACTGCACGTCGGTGCCGGCAATCGCCTCCGGATCGATCAGCGCGCAGTCGAGCACGCGCTTGCCGTCGCGCTCCACCACGCCGCCGATCCGGTCATGCCGGCGCACCAGCTTCACGGTGCCCGCCTCGACCGGAAAGCCCCAGCGCGCCTTGAGCTCGCGCGCCGCGTCCACCGTGCTCGCCACCGCGCCCAGCACGAAGCCACGCGGATGGGCGCCGGCCCGGCTGCCGAGCCGCATGACGGCCAGCGTGAAAGGTCCGACCGGGCTTTCCGAGTAGTGCGTGACGGCAAAGATCACGTAGGCCGGCAACGCCGGATGCATCGCCTTGGGCAACAGCCCCTCGGTCGTGGCGCGCGGCGCCTCGACCAGCACCTGTAGCATCTCCGCCCGCGGCAGCGCCCACGCCTCGGTCTCGAGATCGCGCATCGTCGGCAGCGAGGCCGATTTCGTCGTCAGGTCGAGCGTTCCATACAATGGCATCGTCGTTCCCCTACTCCGCCGCCGGCGCCAGCGCCGCGCTGGCTGGTTTGGCCGCGAAGGCCGGCATCACTTCCTTCGCGAACAGGCGAAGACTGGCCAGCACCTGCTCCTGCGGTATCGTCTCGTTGGCGTTGAGGATGAAGTTGATGCGATCGACCCCGATCGATTCCCAGCGCTTGATGGCGCGGATCACGCGTTCGGGATTGCCGAACGCCAGCCCCTCGGCCTGCTCGTTGGTGGCGTCCGGCCCCGTGGCGGCGCGGCGCAACTGCGGCAGCAACCCGAGCGACTGATAGGAGCGCGAACTGTAGACCTCGCGGGTCGAGATCAGCTGCGTCGCCAGGTAGTTGAACGTGTTGCCGAGACGCTGGCCGGTTTCGAGGCCGATCTTGTCGTCTTCGTGGCAGAACAGGAAGTTGGAGGTCGCGACCTGCTCGTTGACGAAATCGCCGACCGGATCGCACAGCTGGATGCGCTTGCGGTAGGTCGCGATCTTCTTGTCCTGCTCGGCGAAGCCCCCGAAACTGAGGCCCAGGCTCCCGAGCCCCCGATCGGCCGCGTCGACCTCGGTGCCGGGGCTAGTCACCGCGACCCACATCGGCGGATGCGGCCGCTGGTAGGGCTTGGGCAGGATGGTGCGTTCGGGCATCGACCAGAAGCGGCCCTGATAGGAGAACGTCTCCTGGGTCCACATCTTGGGCAGACAACGCACGAACTCGTCCCACGACTTCTTGGTGTCGTCGGGATCGGCCCGGAAGCCGCCCAACTCCGTCCAGGTCGCCGAGCGGCCAGTACCGACCTCCAGCCGTCCGCCCGAGAGGATGTCGAGCGTCGCGGTCTTCTCGGCGATCTTGATCGGGTGGTTGAACTCCGGCACGCACACCACGATGCCGTGCCCGACCCGGATGTTCTTCGTCACCATCGCGCAGGCCGTCAGGAACAGCTCGGGCGCCGAGCAGTGCGAATACTCCTCGAGGAAGTGGTGCTCGACCGCCCACACCTGCTCGAAACCCAGCGTGTCGGCGAGCTTCACCTGCTCGATGCAGTTCATGTAGACCTCGCGCTCGCGTTCGCGCGTCCATGGCCTCGGCACCGAAATCTCGTAGAAAAGCCCGAACTTCATGGCGTCCTCCCGGCTCGTTCGTTGCCCCGACGCTAGGCCGCCAACGAAGCACGAGCAAGCGGCCACCCGCACGGAAGGCATGCGTGATGCTCTTCCCTTCTCCCCGCGGAGGCGGGGAGAAGGTGCCCCG
>CAMDVZ010000167.1 GCA_945878895.1 Caenispirillum bisanense
CTCTGGCATGTCGGCCGCTCCCTGGGCTCGACCAGCTTCGAGGTGCTCTCGGCCTACCGCTCGCCGCAGACCAACGCCTGGCTTGCCAGCACCAGCCGCGGCGTGGCGCGCGACAGCCTGCACATGCGCGGCCAGGCCATCGACGTGAAGATGCCGGGCTTTACGCCCTACCAGATCCGCGAAGCCGCACGCGCGCTCGGGCTGGGCGGCGTCGGCTACTATCCCCGCACCGGCTTCGTTCACATCGACAGCGGCCCCGTCCGCTACTGGTGACATCCGCAGTCATGGACGCCAGCGACGCCGGACCCACGATGCGGTCCCTCGGGGTTTGACGGGAGCAGCGCGATGACGGACGCGGTCTGGCTGGAGGTGGCGCTCAACGGCCCGTGGGGCAAACGCCGCCAGCCGCATGTTCCGGCGACGGCCGACGAGATCGTGGCCGATGCCGCGGCCTGCGTCGATGCCGGCGCCGCCATCCTGCATTTCCACGCCTACGACGAGACGACCGGCCGCCAGCGCAACGACTACGAGATCTACGCGCCGATCATCGAGCGGATCCGCCGCGCGACGGACGTCGTCTGCTATCCGACCATTCCCTTCGCCGGCAGCCCCGATTCGCCGCGCGCGCTCTCGCCGGCGCAACGCTTCGCCGCCGTCGAGAAACTGCTGGCGGCCGGCCTGATCGAATGGTCGGTGGTCGACCCCGGCAGCACCAATCTCGCCCACTACGCCGACATCGCGGCGGGCAAGCGTGGTTTCGTCTACGCCAACATCGAAGAGCACATCGCCTACGGCCTCGATCTCGCCCGGCGGCACGCCATGACCCCGTCCTACGCCATCTACGAACCGGGCTTCGTGCGTCTGGGTGCTGCCCTGCATCGCGCCCATCCCGGCGCGCCGACGCCGATCTACCGGCTGATGTTCTCCGACGACATGGCGTTTGGCTTCCCGCCGGCCGACTGGGCCATCGACGCCTATCTGAAACTGCTGGCGATCGAGGCCCCGGGCGCGCCGTGGATGGTGGCCGGCCTCGGCGTCGCCATCGAGCCACTGATCGGCGCCACCGTCGCGCGCGGCGGTCACGTCTGGGTCGGCCTTGAGGACGCGCCGCTGGGCTGCGATCTCGACAACGCCGCGCTGACCCGTCGCGCCGCCGGCCTGATCGCGGCCGCCGGCAAGCGCGTCGCGGGCGTCGCGGAGATGCGCGCGGCGCTGAAGACGGCGTGAGGCGACGATGACCGGCTGGCGCCACCGCGTGGAGATATTCGAGGGCGACATCGTCGGCCTCGACGTCGATGCCATCGTCAACGCCGCCAACGAAACCTTGCTGGGCGGCGGCGGCGTCGACGGCGCCATCCACCGCGCCGCCGGCCCGGGATTGCTGGCGGAATGCCGCGCGCTGGGTGGTTGCCAGACCGGCGCGGCGAAAATCACCGGCGGCCACCGGCTCCAGGCCAGCCACGTGATCCACACCGTCGGCCCGATCTGGCGCGGCGGCCGACTCGGCGAACCCGACCTGCTGGCGAACTGCTATCGCAACGCGCTGGCGCTGGCCCGAACGCGCGGACTGCGTTCCATCGCGTTCCCGGCCATCAGCACCGGCGTCTACGGCTATCCGGTGGAGCCTGCGACGCGCGTCGCCGTCGACGCGGTGGTGGCCCATCTGACGGGTGAGACCACGCTCGAACGCATCGTTTTCTGTTGCTTCGGCGCGCCGACAACGACGTCGTACCGCCGCGTCCTCGACGATAGCCTGGCCTGACGCATCCCGCTGGCGCGTCTAGTCCGGTTCTCGCGTCGGATCCGGGAGCACGTCCGTCCGCAGTGGCGAATGCACGGATCTGGGTCGTCGGATCGCGCCGGCAGACGAGGCAGCGATCTCGCGTGAGTCGAATGTCTTCGCCTGGATCATCAGTCGCGATGGCTACATCGTCGCGCCGGTCGAAATCGACAGGTTCGGTTCTTTGTCCGGGTGGTCGGCCATGACGGCATCTCTGCGCGTGGAAGGGTTTGGCGTCGTCCGGCGAACATCATGCGCTTTAGTCGGAGCGATGCCAATTGCCCCCGTGCGTGACTTTTACCACAGTCTCCAAAACCGGATCGTGCTTTCGTGGCGTTGGAAAAGCAGCTGGAGCACAGATCATGGCCGTCTCTCCCGCCGCGCTGGGTCCGGACATGGACCCCTACGCGCCCATGCCGGATGCCGACCCGGTGCTGATCGAGGGGATCGCGCCGACCGCGCCCGCGAGCCATCTGCCCGCGACACGGCCCGAACATCGCGCCGTGCGCCGGCTCAAACAGCCACGCGGCCCGAAATCCCGGCTCCCGGTGGCCGCCGAGGTGGACACAAGCCGTGTGTTCGCCGCGTCTGCCCCGACACTTGCCCCGGCGGTCCTCCAGCCCGGTGCCGCGCTCGCGTTCTCGACGTTCGACGGCGGCGACGATCAGCGCGTGGTGGTGCCGCCAGACACTGCCGGCGCGGTTGGTCCACGACACGTGTTCAATCCGCTGAACGACGATGTCTGGTTCATGGATAGATCCGGCGCGGGCCGTCGCAACGTCGACCTGGATGCCTTCTGCGCCAGTTTCGCCGGCGCCGGGATAGATGCGTTCGATCCCAAGGCGGTGTTCGATCCGATCGCCGGTCGCTTTGTCTTCGCCGCGACCGGCAACGCGCGGCGCCCCGATTCGTGCGTGCTGGTCGCGGCGTCGCTCGACGACGATCCGAACGGACAGTGGGTCGGGGCCGCGATCTATCTCGATCCGCAGACCCAGGGCGACACCTGGATCGACTCTCCGAGTCTGGGGTTCACGGACGACAAGATCACGATTTCGGTCAATCTGTTCACGCGGGACGCCAATCGATTCCACGGTGCCACGATCTACGTCGTGGACAAAAAGAGCCTCTACGACGCGCCGCACGGCATTGCGGTCGACCGGTTCGTCCTGACCGGAAAAGGCGGCACGCACGCCCCGGCCGTCAACGGCGACCCCGGTCAGGCGACGCAGTATTTGTTGGCCCGCTGGAACGGCACCACCCTGGTCGCCAGCGAAATCACGGGCAGACCGTCGACCGGGAACACCCGCCTGCGGCAGACTGGCTTCGTGACGACGGGCGGCCCCGCCTGGCAGCCGTTCCCGCCTCGGGCCGATTTCGCACCCCAGACCGGAACGTCGGCGGGTATTTCCGTCGGCGACGACCGTATCCAGAACGTCGTCCTGCGCAACGGAGTCCTCCGCGCGGTACATACCGTAATGCTGCCGGCGAACGGACCAACGCGCTCGGCGGTCCAGTGGTGGCGAATCGATCCCGTCTCGCGCACCACGCTGCTGACCGGGCTGATCGACGATCCATCCGGCACGGTATTCAACGCATTCCCCAGCATCGCGGTCAACGGCGCGGGCGACGCACTGATTGGCATGTCGCGGTTCTCGGCGACGACCCACCCGTCGGGCGCCGCGGCCTATCTTCCGGGCGCCTCGTCGGTTGGCTGGTCGGCTATCTTCGCGCCAGGCCTGTCTTCCTACGATCGCCCTGCCAATGGCGACAATCGATGGGGCGACTACAGCGCCACGATGGTCGATCCGACGAACGACACCGACTTCTGGACGGTCCAGGAGTTCGCGGGACCGATCGCCAACGCGTGGGCAACCAAATGGGCGAAAGTGACGGCGCCTCCTCACGCCGGACTGGTCGCCGGTATCGCGACGCCGACCAACGGACCCGACAAAGCCTGACCACCGACGGAGAGTAGATATGTTCTCGCTGTTGAAGACTTTCCATTGGCGCGGCCTGGTCCTCGTCGAGGGCGCGCCGTTTCTCGCCGCGTTCATGGTCGCCGAACAATTCTACAAATTCAGGAGCTTCACGCTCGAGGCACTCGCGTTCATGGCCACCTGGATCACGCTCGCGGCGCTGGCCCACGTAGTACTACCTCGCTCGCTGAAGCCGGTTGCCCGCACCGACCCGACCCACGACGCCTGACGCATCCCGCCGCGCGCTACTGCCCGAAGCGCTGGTGGTCGCCCGCGAGGTAGTCGCGTTCGACCGGCGTGTCGGGGCGGCCGAGTGCTGCGTTGCGATGGGGGAAGCGGCCGAAGCGGGCGACGATGTCACGATGCGCCACCGCCCATTTCAGGACCACCGGCGGCCGCAGGCTCGCGAACAGGCCGATGGCGCGATGTTGGCTGCCCGACGACTCGCCGTGTTCGAACGGCAGATAGAAGAATTTCCGCATCTGGAGCGGAAACAGCCGGTCCCAGCCTCGCGCCACCACCAACCGCGCCAGCCGCGCGGCGCGACGATCGCCCGCGAACGCCTTTGCCGTGCCGCGACCGGTGTTGCGGGTCATCTGGTCGAGCAGCAGACAGAGGGCCAGCGCGCCGCGCGGGGTGCGGGCCCAGTGGTCGAGCCGGCCCGCGACCGCGGCGTCGATCAACCCGCCGAAGCGGGTCCGCATGCCGGCGTCGAACGCCGCCGTGGCGGCGAACCAGAGGGCGCGTGGCTTGCCATGCCCGGCCGTGCCCGGCGGCAGGAACCAGTAGTCGAGAATCTCGGAGATACGATCTTTGGCCATGATGGTCCGTGCGGGCGAACGAAATGGAATGCACCGCGACAGTGCCTCGCCGCGCGCGCCGACGGAACCCCGGACCACGGCCGTCGCAGGGCAATGGGGTGAACGCCGTTCCGGTTCCCGGACAGCAGTCGCATCGATGGAACCCGCGCCGATGGCGCGCCGTCCGGGAGCGCGCCACGCCGATGGCGCTCGTGGCGAGCGTCCTCGATGGCCCACGCGACGGCGAAGATGCGCCACTGGAGCGGCGCGCTCATGGGCGCCAACTTCATGAAGAATGGCCGGCGCGCGACCGGAACGACAAAACCGGTGCCTTCCCGAACTCCGGGCCTCGTGCGGTCCCGTTTGCGAGGGACCTTTCCCGATTGTTTTCACGAGCCTCCGGGACGCCCGACTCCGGGCAAAGGTCCCTCGCTGCGTTCGGGATGACAGCATTGTCGTGATTGGGGGAGTGCGTCGAACGTTAAAAACACCGCTTTTCCTCGCCACCACCGCCGGCAGGCGTCCGCACGACCTTGCGCGAAACCTCGGGCGCGCGTCATCGGGCCAGAGTTGGCGCCGATGCGTGGCGCGCTCCCGGATTTTGCCGTCCCGGCGAGGTTTCGCCGGTTCGACACCGCGCCGATGTCCTGGCGTCATGTGCACCCGATTGCCCCGACGGCCATCGCTCCCCGCCGACAATCGACCGGCGAGCATGCATTTTCACGCCGCTCGCGCGCTGTCTCGCATTGTCGGGCGCGGCGGCTAACGATACTTTCACGCCGTCGCGTCGTGGAGATCGCCGTGCCATCGCGCCGTCGGACGCTGTTTGCCGGTCTGGGTGCCGCCATCGCGGGTGGCCTGTCGACCCGCGCGCCGGCCCAGACGCCGATCACGCGCGGTTTCACGATCGGCGCGGGGCCAATCGGCGGCACCTATTTCCCGGTCGCCTCGCTGGTCGCCACCGTCGTGAGCAATCCGCCCGGCGGACGCACCTGCGAGGCCGGCGGCAATTGCGGCGTGCCCGGACTCGTCGCCGAAGCGGTGGCCACGCAGGGCTCGGTCGAGAACGTCCGCAAGATCGTCGAAGGCGGGCTCGATTCGGCTTTCGCCCAGGCCGACATCGCCGCCGCCGCCGCCGCCGGCGTCGATGCCTTTGCCGGCAAGCCGCTGACGCAGCTGCGCGCGCTCGCCAACCTGTTCGCCGAGACCGTTCACGTCGTGGCGCGGCGCGATCGCGGGTTCGGCAGCGTCGCGGACCTGCGCGGTCATTCGGTGTCGCTGGGCCAGAAACAGTCCGGCACCTTGCCGATCGCGCGCGCGGTGCTGGCCGCCTACGGGCTGGGTCCGCGCGACATCGACTCCCGCTATCTCTCGCCCCAGGCTGGCACCCAGGCGATCCGCGAGGGCGAGATCGATGCCTTCGTGTTCGTGGCTGGCCAGCCCGCGCCGTTGCTGGTCGGCCTGTCGAAGCAGCTCGACCTCGACCTGCTCCCCGTCAGCACCTTCGTGATCGCCAAATTGCGGCGCGAACGACCCTGGATGACGACGCTGACCGTGCCGGCAGGCGTCTACCAGGGCGTGGAATCGCGCGACGCGCTGGCGATCGGCGCGCAGTGGCTCGCCCCGGCCGCTGCCGACGAGGAGCTGATTTACGGCACGGTGCGGGCGCTGTTCCACCCCAGCGTCCGCGGCCGGCTCGAACGCGGCCATCCCGCCGCCGCCCAGATCCGGCTCGACAACGCCATCGAGGGACTCGCGGTGCCGTTGCATCCCGGCGCCGCCCGCTTCTATCGCGAACGCGGCATCCTCAAGGACTGAACGCTCGTCCATCGCCGTCGTGTTCCCAGCGGCGGCGGGATGGGTTAGCCTTCGCCACGTCGGAAGCGCGCGCATGCCTTTCCCGACGGCGGAGGATGCCATGAAGACGATCCTTGCCCTCGCGTGGAGCCCCGAAGAAACAGCGGTATTCGACACCGCCGGCCGCCTGGCCGCGGCGCTCGAGGCCCATGTCGTGGGCCTGGCGCCACCCTCCTACCGGGCGGTCAGCATTGCCTGGGCCGACGTCGGCATGGGTGGTCCGTTCGACATGCCCGCGGGCGAGGACGAGGAGGAGCGCAACCGTCTGGCCGCGCTGCGCTCGGCCTTCCTCGAGCGGATGAAGGCCGCCGGCGTCGTCAACGAAGGTGCCGCCGCCGCGCTGCCCTCGGCGGCCTGGCAGGACCAGACCGAGCCGGCGCCCTTCGCCGTCGGCATGGCTGGCCGCGTTCACAGCCTGATCGTGGTGCCGCAACCGGGTCCGCCGCCGCGCATGCCCGAAAGCCTGTTCGAAGGCGCGCTGTTCGAATCCGGCCGACCGGTCTTGCTGGTGCCCGCTGCCACCACCGGGCCGGTGGGCGAGCGGATCGCCATCGCGTGGAACGCCTCGACGGAAAGCGCGCGCTGCGTGGCGTTCGCGATGCCGCTGTTGCGACGCGCCAAGGCGATCGAGGTCATCAGCGTCGAGGGTGCGATGGTGCAGGGACCAAGCGGCGAGGAACTGGCCGTCGCCCTGCGCCGCGAGGGATTGCCCGTCACCGCCCGCCACGTCCCGGCCGGTTCGAAGCCGGCTGGCCAGACGCTGGCCGAGGCCGGCCAGAAATGGGGCGCCGACATGATGGTGAAGGGCGCCTATACCCAGAGCCGCCTGCGCCAGATGATTTTCGGCGGCGTCACCCGGCACCTTATTCTGGCCTCGCCGATCCCGGTGTTCTTCTGCGCCTGAGCGGGTGCGCCAGCTCGCGGCGCGCACGGCGCGGAAAAGTTGCGCCGGCGCGTCAGTCGAACTCGTACTCCGCGATCAGCCACGGCTCGTGGGCCGCGGCGTCGCACCACTGGGCCATCGCCGGCCACGCGAACACCGCGTCGCAGTAGGCTTTGGCCGCGGGATCGAGCACCACGCCGTAGGTGCGCAGGCGCGTGACCATCGGCGCGTACATGGCGTCGGCGACGGTGAAGGTGCCGAACAGGAATCCATCGTCGCGCGCCGCCGAGCCGGCGAACCGCTTGCGGCAATCCATCCACAGACCGGTCATGCGCTGGATCTGGACGCGCGTGTCGGGCGTCTGGCCGCGACCGGGAAAAGAGCCCCGGATGTTCATCGGCATCTCGCGCCGAACGTCGGGAAAGCCCGCGTGCATTTCCGCCGACACCGCCCGCGCCACGGCGCGCGCCGCCGCGGCGGTCGGCCACAGGCCGGCGTCGGGCCGCAGTTCATTCAGATATTCGGCGATCGCCAGCGTGTCCCACACCGCCAGGCCGTTGTGCGCCAGCACCGGCAACAGGCCCGCGGGCGAGTGGCGCGCGATGGCGGCGGCGGTGTCGGGTAGTTTCAGACGCACGAACTCCTCGTCGAAGGCGATGCCCGCGGCCTTGGCGATCAGCCAACCGCGCAGCGACCACGAGGAGTAGTTGCGGTTTCCGATCGCGAGCGTGAACTCGGCCATGTCGTCCTCCGGGCCCCGGGTCGCACATCGGCGTTGCAACCCACAGGGATTTGCGCCCATTCTGGACGCTTGTCCATGCCACCCTAGCAGAAGCGCGGAGACAGCGCCGTGACGCTTCCTTTCATCGACCGGGCCCCCGCCGCCATTCCCGTCGCCGTCGTGGCGCCCGCCGACTGGCCGGCATGGTTCAAGCGCCAGCCAGCCAAGGCGCGAACGTGGTTGCAGGCCGCGGGCCTGTCGGGCAAGGCCGGCGAATGCGCGCTGGTGCCCGACGGCGACGGCAAGCCCGCGATGGCGGTGCTGGTGCGGTCGATCAAGCCCACGATGTGGGACTACGGTGCCCTGCCGCAGAAGCTGCCGCCGGGCGACTACGCGCTGGTGGGCGACACCGCGCCGGTGTCGCCGGTCGACGCCATGGTCGCCTTCGCGCTGGGTTCGTGGCGCTTCACGCGCTACCGCGACAACAAGCGCGGCGTGGTCCGGATGGTCTGGCCGGGCAAGATCGATCGCGCCTGCGTCGAGAGCGTGGCTACCGCGATGTGTCTGGCGCGCGACCTCATCACCACGCCCGCCAACGATCTCGGGCCGGCGGAACTCGCCACCGCGGCGCGCGCCGTCGCGCGCAAGCACCGCGCCCGCTTCTCCGTGATCGTCGGCAACGACCTGCTGCGGCGCAATTATCCGGTCATCCACGCCGTTGGCCGCGCCTCGACCCGCGCGCCGCGCCTGATCGACATCGTCTGGGGCCGGCCGGGCGCACCGAAAGTGACCCTGATCGGCAAGGGCGTGTGCTTCGATTCAGGTGGCCTCGATCTGAAGCCCGCCGCCGGCATGCTCAACATGAAGAAGGACATGGGCGGCGCCGCCACCGTGCTCGCCGTCGCCTCGATGGTGATGGCCGCCAAACTCGACGTGCGCCTGCGGGTCCTGATCCCGGCGGTCGAGAACAGCGTCTCGGGCAACGCCTTCCGGCCGCTCGACATCATCGCCTCGCGCAAGGGAACCACCGTCGAGATCGGCAACACCGACGCCGAAGGCCGCCTGATCATGTGCGACGCGCTGGCCGAGGCCGCGCGCGAGGAACCAGCCCTGGTGATCGACGTCGCCACCCTCACGGGTGCCGCCCGCGTGGCGCTGGGTCCGGACCTGCCGGTGATGTTCTGCAACGACGACGCGGTTGCCGAGGAACTGCTGGGCAGCGGCCGTAACCGCGAGGACCAGCTGTGGCGCCTGCCGCTGTGGCGTCCCTATCGCCGTTTCCTCGAGAGCAAGATCGCCGACATCAACAATGCCGGATCGACGCCGTTCGGCGGCGCCATCACGGCGGCGCTGTTCCTGCAGGAATTCGTGCCCGATTCCGTGCCGTGGGTGCATATCGACACCATGGCGTGGAACCAGACCACGACGCCGGGCAAGCCCGAGGGCGGCGAGGCGATGGCCGCGCGCGCGATCTTCGGTCTGCTGAGCGATCGCTACGCGCGCAAGCGCTAGGGCCTGTCCTCAATTGAGGCAAATGAGTGCGGCGACGAGGTGGACGGCGGCGAGATAGTTGCGCGCGGTCTTGTCGTAGCGGGTGGCGATGGCCCTGTACTGCTTGAGGCGGGCGAAGAAATTCTCGATCAGATGACGGGCCTTG
>CAMDVZ010000168.1 GCA_945878895.1 Caenispirillum bisanense
TGACACCGGGGGTGCGTCGACGTCGTGCGTCGACATGCGCGATCGCGGTGACCCACGCGGCGTGAGGGAGCACGAAAAACGTCGAGCCAGGCGGGCCGGATGAATGTCATGTCGCGGTCTCCCGCACGCGCGCGGTTTCCCAGCAGGCAACCCGGTGTCCGGCGTCCGGTTCGGTCAAGGGTGGTGCCTCGCGGTGACAGCGATC
Source organism: Caenispirillum bisanense (assembly GCA_945878895.1). Classification (GTDB taxonomy): domain Bacteria; phylum Pseudomonadota; class Alphaproteobacteria; order Reyranellales; family Reyranellaceae; genus CAMDVZ01. The sequence goes on from CAMDVZ010000168.1 coordinate 206, forward strand.
GGTGGCGAAGGTGCAGCGGGCGGCGAAGGCGCAGCCCGGAATCGGCCGCGTCAGGCGCGGCACCATGCCGGGGATTTCCATCAGGCGCGGCCGCTTGCCCGCGATCTCGGCGTCGCCGTCGAGCCGGGGCAGGGCGCGCATCAGGCCGCGCGTGTAGGGATGCAGCGGCTCGGCGAACAGCTGGTCGACGCTGGCTTCCTCGACCTTGCGGCCGGCATACATCACGATCACGCGCTGGGTGGTTTCGGCCACCACGCCGAGATCGTGCGTGATCATCACGATGGCGGTGCCGAGCTTTTCCTTCAGCTCGATCATCAGGTCGAGGATCTGGGCCTGGATGGTGACGTCGAGCGCGGTGGTCGGTTCGTCGGCGATCAGCACCTTGGGGTCGCAGCTCAAGGCGATCGCGATCATGGCGCGCTGGCGCATGCCGCCGCTGAGCTGGTGCGGATATTCGTCCAGCCGCCGTCCCGGATCGGCGATGCGCACCAGTTCGAGCATCTCGACAGCCCGTTCGCGCGCGGCTTTCCACGACACCGCCTTGTGGCGAACGACGTTCTCGGCGATCTGGGTGCCGATGGTCAGCACCGGATTGAGACTGGTCATCGGCTCCTGGAAGATCATCGACACGGCGTGCCCGCGCATCGCCCGCATCGCCTCCTCGTCGAGCGTCGTGAGTTCGCGACCCTCGAAGCGGATCGAGCCACCCACGATGCGACCGGTCTCGGGCGGGATGAGCCGCAGGATCGAGAGCGCCGTGACCGACTTGCCGCAACCGGATTCGCCGACGATGCCCAGCGTCTCGCCGGCGTCGAGATCGAACGACACGCCGTCGACCGCGCGCACCACGCCGTCGCGCGTGAAGAAGTGAGTCGCCAGATCGCGTACGCTGAGGATGCTCATGGCGTGGACCCGCGGCTCACATCCGCCTCGCCAGACGCGGATCGAGCCGGTCGCGCAGGCCATCGCCGACCAGATTCACCGCCAGCACGGTAACGGCCAGGAACGCGCCCGGAATCAGGATCGCCCACGGCGCGATCTGGAAATGGGTGCGGCCCTGGGCCACGATGTTGCCCCAGCTCGGCGTCTCGGGCGGCACGCCGGCGCCGAGGAAGCTGAGGCCGGCCTCGATCAGCATCGCCGACGCGCACACGTAGGTCGATTGCACGATCAGCGGCGCCATCGTGTTGGGCAGGATGTGGCGCACCAGCAGGCGCGTGCCGCGCGTGCCGCCGGCGATGGCGCTCTCGATGTAGGGCTGGGCGCGAATGCCCAGCACCACGGCGCGCACCACGCGCACGATGCGCGGCACTTCGGGAATGACGATGGCGATCACCACGATGGCGACGCCGGGCTTGGTCAGCGTGATCAGCGCGATCGCCAGCAGGATCGAGGGGATGGCCATGATGCCGTCCATCACCCGCATCACGATGGCGTCGACCCGGCGCACGTAGCCGCACACCAGGCCCAGCGCCAGGCCGATCACGCAGGAAATGGTGGCCACCACGATGCCCACGAACAGCGACAGCCGCGCCCCGTGCATGGTGCGCGCGAACACGTCGCGGCCGAACTGGTCGGTGCCGAACCACCAGCGTTCCGAGGGTGGCCGCAGCCGGTTGACGGGTTGCAGCCGCAACGGATCGCCCGCGATCCACGGCGCGATCAGCGCCACCACCAGCAACGCGGCCAGGATGACGCCGCCGACCACCATCAGCGGATTGCGCCGCAAGCCATCGTACAGCCGTGCGCCGAGCGAGGCCGGCGGCGCGGCGAGATCGTCGATTCCGGCGGTCGCGACGCTCATGGGGCACCCGCGTAGATGTCTGTCGTCGGGTCCCTTCTCCCCGTCGCCGGGTCGGCGCGTTCAAGCGTCGCGGTTCCGGGGCGCACGACACGAAATGCCGCGTCCCGACGTTCGTTCATACCTTCCCTCGCCAGCGGCGGGGGAAGGTGGCCGAAGGCCGGATGGGGGTGGGTGGTGCCACGAGTGCAACACCACGGATTGGCTACGCCGTCGATACGACGGCGCGAAGCGCAATCCCTTCTGCTTCCACGGTTCGCGACCGTGCCGAACACACCCCCATCCGCCCTTCGGGCACCTTCCCCCGCCGTTGGCAGGGGAAGGTATGATTTTTGAACGATTCCAAAGGTCTGTTGGTGCGGCGAGCGGCCTCGACGGCGGGTTCTCAGGTCAGCGCCGATACAGCGGCGACGTCTACGCAAGCGGCCGAAGACCTGTGCGCCGGTGTGCTCCGACCACCGCCAGATGCGCGACTCCACTGGTCCAAAGATGGCGGAGAAGGAAGTGGCGACGGCGTGCGTCCCGAACATGGCGATCAATACCGGATGCGGGGATCGAGGAAGGCGTAGCTGATGTCGATGGCGAGATTCACCAGCACCTTGGCGCCGGCGAACACGATGATCAGGCCTTGGACGATCGGATAGTCGCGCTTGAGCACGGCGTCGACCGTCAGGCGCCCGAGGCCGGGGATGTTGAACACCGTCTCGGTGATCACCACGCCCGAGATCAGCAGCGCGATGCCGATGCCGATCACCGTCACGATGGGGACGGCGGCGTTCTTCAGCGCGTGCAGCAGCAACACCCTGGTGGTCGCCAGTCCCTTGGAGTTGGCGGTGCGGATGTAGTCCTGCGACAGCACGTCCAGCATCGAGGCGCGCGTGATGCGCGCGATCAGCGCCATGTAGGTGACGCCGAGGGCCAGCGAGGGCAGGATCAGGCCCTCGACGAAGGGCCAGAAGCCTTCCGCGATCGGCCGGTAGCCCTGCACCGGCAGCCAGCCGAGCTTGACGGCGAAAATCCAGATCAGCACGTAGGCGATCAGGAAGCCGGGCACCGCGAACCCCATGACGGCGAACACCATCACGACCCGGTCGGGCCACCGGCGTGCCTTCCACGCCGCGATCACGCCGGTGGGGATCGCCAGCCCGACGGCCACCAGCAGGGTCGAGAGCGTCAGCGCGATGGTCGGTTCCATGCGCTGGGCCATCAGGCGGGTCACCGGCAGGTTGGAGAAGATCGAGACGCCGAAATCGCCTTGCAGCAAGCCCCACGTCCAGAGGACGAACTGTTCCAGCACCGGCCGGTCGAGCCCGAGCTTGGCGCGCACCGCCTCGATGGCCTCGGCGGTGGCGTCCTCGCCCGCGATGATGGCGGCCGGGTCGCCCGGCGCGATGCGCAGCAGAAAGAAGACGAACACCGCCACCACGACCATCACCGGAATGGTCGCGAACAGGCGCCGCACGATGTAGGCGGTCATCGCGCGTTCTCGTCGCGCGCCACCCTTGCGGTGCCGGTCACTTGCGCTTGATGCCCCACAGCACCGCCAGCCCCGTGTTGGGGACGATGCCCTCGATCCGGTCGGAGCGATAGGCGAGCGGCGTCGTCCACTGGCCGAACGGGATGTAGACGACCTGCTCCATCGCCCGCGTCTGGAGATCGCGCGCGATCCGCTTCTTGTCGGCGTCGGTCTGGGCAAAGGCGAAGTCGTTGCGCAGCTCCTCGATCTTCGCGTCGCAAGGCCAGCCGAACAGACCCTTGTCGCAGGCAGCCCCGATCCAGGTGTGCAACACCGGATTGGCCGAGCCGACGCCCCCGGTGGTGGTCACGAAAATGTTCCAGCCGCCCTGGGCCGGCGGCTCCTTCTTGGCCCGCCGCGACACGACCGTGCCCCAGTCCATGGCCTGCGCGTCGACGTTGATGCCCGCGTCGCGCATGGCCTGGACCAGCACCTGGGTGGCGGGCGTGATGGTGTTGTGGTCGGTCGCCTGCAACACCGTGATCGGTTCGCCCTTGTAGCCGGCCTCCTTGAGCAGCTGTAGCGCCTTCTTCGGATTGTAGTCCTTGAAGAAGTGGCTGCCGCCGTCGCTGGCGAGCGGCGCGCCGCAGGTGATCAGCCCGTGGCAGACACGGTAGTACTTGGGGTCGCCGACGATGGCGCGCAGGAAGTCCTCCTGGTTGATCAGGTGATACATCGCCTGGCGCGCCTTGGGATTGTCGAACGGCGGATGCAGGTGGTTGAGCCGGATCATGCCGTGCGTGCTGTCGAGATCGCCGGTCTTCAGCAGTTTCACGTTGCGGGCTTTTTCCAGCATCGGCAGGAAGTCGGTGCCGGGGTTCTCGAAGAAGTCGATCTCGCCCGCGATCAGCGCCGACATGGCGGTCTGCGAATCGGCGATCCACAGCAACTCGATGCGGTCGACGCCGGCGATCTTGGTGCCCGCGAAGGAGGAGGGCGGTTCGTTGCCGGGGCGCGGCACGTAGTGCGGATTCTTGACGTAGATCGCCTTGCTGCCGGGAACCCACAGGTCCTTGACCATCATGTAGGGTCCCGAACCGATCGATTCCTTCACCTGCTGCTGCGGGTCGGTCATCGCCTCGACTTCGCGCATGATCACGGCGACCGAGCTGTTGGTCTTGCCGAGCGAGTCCAGCACCATGCCGTAGGGCTTGGTCAGCTTCATCACGAAGGTCTTGTCGTCGCTCGCCGTCAGCGTCTCGACGAAGGAGAACAGGCGGATGCCGACGCCGTCCTTCTTGCCCCAGCGCCGCAGCGAAGCGATCACGTCTTTCGTGGTCACCGGCGTGCCGTCGCTGAACTTCAATCCGTCGCGCAGGGTGAACGTGTAGGTCAGCCGGTCGGCGCTGATGTCGTACTTGCCGACCATCTGCGGTTTTGGTTCCATGTTGGCGTCGTTGCCGAACAGCGTGTCGTAGACCAGCATGCCGTGGATGTTGGCGATGGTCTGGGTGGTCCAGATCGGATCGATCACGCGCACGTCGGCGTGCATGACGGCCTTCAGCACCTTGTCCTGCGCGATGGCGGGCGTCGTGGCGCCCAGACCGAGCCCCAGCGCCAGCGCTGCCGCCAATCCGCCAATCGTTCTCGTCCCCGATAGCCGCATGGTCGCCCCCGTTGTCGCGGCGTGGACCCGGTCCACGCAAATCCTCGCGTCAGTATGCTGACGCCCTGGTGCGCTTGTCCATACAAGTGGCGTGACAAGTGGCGTGCCAGAAGCGCGACGTCTCGCCGGGGTGCCAGCGCGGTGCGGTCGTCTCCGGTGGCCTTCGCACGCCGGCCCGGATCGCCGTGTGTCGGTCGCGACCGGCGTGTTCGTCGACCGCGATGATCGGTTGATTCGCCGTCGGTCGCGGCCGCCTGGCCGGTACTCGACGTGGATCTCCACGATTAATGCGTGGAAACCCAGACCCTTCCTTCGTTCGCCAAAGCGTGTCGGACTGCCCGGACGGGCCGCCGGGACCACGACCGCGGCACGTCGTGTCGATCCTGCATCGATCGTCGAGTCGACGGAAAATGCGAAAATAAAGTCGAATTTCCATTCCGTCGGGCGGGATGTCAGAAATCGGCGGATTGTGTCGTTGGAGGGCGACCATGGGATGTTCCCGGTGTTCTGGGCGGGGCAGGGTGTTTCCGATATAGTCAGGGAGGAGAGAGTTTTCAAGACATAAAATGTAAAATATACATTCTTGATTCAATCCGCCGCGACACAGTCCGGCCGGACCCTCCCCCTGTGTCCGGATCAAGCCGGGGCGAGGGTGCGATATTTCTGGACAGCGGCCGACCCGGCGTGCCGGGAATCGCGTCCGATCAAGAACTTGGCCTGACCATGGCGGCCGAATTCCGTCCGGGCACTGGACGCGGGTGGTCGCGGCGCGCCACAGTCGGGTCGACCTTTTCCCGGAGCTGCGGAACCGATGGCCGACACCGATATCGCCTACCTGACGCTCGTCGATCTGGCCGCCCGGCTGGCGCGGCGCGACATCTCCTCCACCGAGGCTACGCAAGCGCAGCTGGCGCGCATCGCGGCGCTGGAACCGCGGCTGCACGCCTATGTCCTCGCGACAGGCGACTCTGCCCTCGCCGAGGCGAAAACGGCCGACGCCGAAATCGCCGCCGGCCGCCATCGCGGCCTCCTGCACGGCGTTCCCGTCGCGGTGAAGGATCTGTGCGACCTGACCGGCACGGCGACGACGGCGGGCATGCCTTTGCGAAGCGCCCACCGGGCGACCTCCGACGCGACCGTCGTGGCCCGCCTAAGGGCGGCCGGCGCCGTGATCCTCGGCAAGCTGCAGATGACCGAAGGCGCTTATGGCGCCCACCATCCCGATGTCGTGGCCCCGGTCAATCCGGGGAATGCCGCCTACTGGACCGGCGTGTCCTCCAGCGGGTCCGGCGTCGCCACGGCGGCCGGCATGTGCTTCGCCTCGCTGGGTTCGGACACCGGCGGCTCGATCCGTTTCCCGTCGACCATGAACGGCCTGACCGGCCTCAAACCGACCTGGGGCCGGGTCAGCCGGGCCGGCGTCTTTTCGCTGGGTGAGTCGCTCGACCACATCGGTCCGATGACCCGCTCGGCCGCCGATTGCGCCGCCGTGCTGGGCGCGATCGCCGGCGCCGATCCCCGCGATCCGACAGCCTCGCCGGTGGCGGTGCCCGACTATCTCGGGACCATCGGCGCGGGCGTGCGGGGATTGCGGATCGGGCTCGATCGCCGGCTTTACGAAACCGCCACCGATGCCGACTCGCGCGCCGCCATCGAGCACGCCGCGTCGGTGCTGACGGCGGCCGGCGCCACCATCGTGGACCTGTCCCTGCCGATGACGCTCGACGTGGCGAAGGGCTGGATCCCGATGTGCGCGGCGGAAGCTGCCGTGGCGCACGAGGCGACCTTCCCGGCGCGGGCGGCCGAATACGGGCCGGTGCTGACAGGCATGCTGCGACTGGGCCGCACTATGAACGCCCTCGACATGGTGAAGCTCGATCTGATGCGGGCGCGTTTGCGCGGCGAGATGGCGCTGGTGTTCGAGCAGGTCGACCTGCTGCTGACGCCGGTCATGCATGTCGCCGCGGCCTCGCTGGAAGACATGGCGCCGGCCCGTCGCACCCCTGAAACGGTGGCGGCCCGCCAGCGTTTCAGTGCCGCCACCGACATGACCGGCCATCCGGCGCTGACCTTGCCGGGTGGCTTTACGGCGGCGGGCATGCCGGTCGGTTTCCAGATCACCGGCCGTCATTTCGACGAAGCCGCCGTGCTGCGGGCCGGCCATGCCTTCCAGTCCGCGACCGACTGGCACCGCAAACACCCCGTTCTGTAAGGAATTCGTCGTGTCCACCACTCGTCGTCGCGCCCTCGCGGGCGCCGCCGTCCTCGGTCTCGCGAGCCATGCCGCACGCGCCCAGTCGTTCCCGTCGAAGCCAATCCGCCTCGTGGTGCCCTATTCGCCCGGCGGCGGCGCCGACACGACGGCGCGCCTGATCGCGCCGAAGCTCCAGGAGGCGCTGGGGCAAAGCGTCGTCGTCGACAACAAGCCCGGCGCCGGCGGCATGATCGGCGACGATCTCGTCGCCAAGGCGACGCCGGACGGACACACTTTGCTGATCGGCGCCTTCGCCCACGCGGTGAACCCGTCGCTTGTGGCGAAGATGGCGTTCCGCACGCCCGAGGATTTCGCGCCCGTTTCGTTGCTCGTGACGGTCCCGGAGTTGCTGGTGATCACGCCCTCGCATCCCGCGAAGAGCGTGGCCGAGCTGGTGGCGCTGGCGAAAGCGCAGCCGGGCAAGCTGTCCTACGGATCGTCCGGCAACGGCAGCGCCCAGCATCTGGCGGCCGAACTGTTCAAGGCCCGTACCGGCACCGATATCCAGCACGTTCCCTACAAGGGAGGCGCGCTGGCGGTCGCCGACGTCGCGGCCGGTCACGTGCCGTTTTATTTCGGCAACATGAGCTCGGCGCTGCCGCAAGCCCGCGCCGGCCGCGTGCGCGCGCTCGCCGTCACCAGCTCCAGGCGCTCGGCCGCGGCGCCCGACGTGCCGACCATCGCCGAGGCCGGCGTCCAGGGTTGCGAAATCTCCGAGTGGAACGCGTTGCTGGCGCCGGCCGGCACGCCGCCAGCCATCGTCAAGCGCCTGCACGCGGAGATCGCCAGGATCATGCGGATGCCCGACATCGTGGCCAAATTCGCCAACCTCGGCGCCGATGCCGTCGGCTCGACGCCCGCCGAACTGGCGGCCTTCCTGCGCGCCGAGATGGCGAAGTGGGCCGAGGTCGTCAAAGCCGCCAACATCAGGATCGAGTAGTCGCTGTGCCCCCGAGCAACCCCGACGCCTATCGTTCCGTCTTCCGCCCCGGCCTGTTCGCCGGCCAGACCATCCTCGTGACCGGCGGCGGCTCGGGCCTCGGCCGTTGCACGGCGCACGAGCTGCACGCGCTGGGCGCCCGCATCGCCATGATCGGCCGCACCATGTCGAAACTTGAAGAGGTCGCCGGGGAGCTCGGCGATTCCGCCACCATCGTGCATGCCGCCGATCTGCGCGACGAGACACAGGTCAAAGCCGCCGTCGGTGCCGTCCTCGACAAGGCCGGCCGCATCGATGGCCTGGTGAACAACGCCGGCGGCCAGTTCCCGGCCAAACTGCGCGACATCTCGCTCAACGGCTGGAACGCCGTCGTGAACAACAACATGACCGCGACCTTCCTGCTGTCGAAGGAAGTCTATTTGCGCTGGATGGAGGCCAACGGCGGCGCCATCGTCAATGTCGGCGCCGACTGGGAACTCGGCATGCCCGGCATGGGCCACAATGGTGCAGCGAGGGCGGGGCAAACGAATTTCACCTTCACCGCCTCGGTCGAATGGGCCCATTCCGGCGTGCGCGTGAATTCGGTGATTCCCGGCTTCATCGCGTCCTCGGGTCTCGACCGCTATCCCGAAAGCGCCCACGCCGTGCTGCGCGGCGTCAAGCGGCGGGTACCGCTCAAGCGCCACGGCACCGAGTCCGAGATCGCCGCCGCCATCGTGTTCCTGCTGAGCGAGGCGGCAGCCTACGTCACCGGCATCGCCGTACGCGTCGATGGCGGCCTGCACAACAACGCCCGCTCCTCGTTCTACGAGGTGCCCGACCACGACCGCTCGAAAGCCTACAACGGCTTCCCGCTCTACAAGGTCCCGAAAGTGCTGGAGGACTGAGGCGCCATTACGCGCGCGACCGCCTTCCGGTTCCCTCGCTCACGCGAACGTGCACGAAAATTATCGTTGGGCCGCAGGCCTTTCTCCGCGATCCGCCACGGAAGGCGGGTCGTAGGAAGACATGCATCCACCCGACCGGTTCGGGTGTCTATGCGGCTTCCTCAGGAGGGACTAGCAGCCTGTCGGACTGAGGTGAACGGGCGAGAAAGTTCGCCCCGGGCGGGCCTCGGCGGACCGCGCGGTCGTTTGGGGGGCGTCCCGGCGATGTCTCGGGACAGCGTTTTGGCGGCTCCCGGGCGTCGTCGGTGGCCGGTCGTGGC
>CAMDVZ010000169.1 GCA_945878895.1 Caenispirillum bisanense
CGACGCCGTCGCCGTCGGTGTCCCAGTAGAAGTTCACGCCGTAGGGGACGTCGCCGTTGTCGTAGTTGATGCCGAAATGCGTCGTCACCCCGTCCGTGGATGTCGTCGATGTCAGGGTAATCGTCGGTTCGGCGTCGGGCGTGAAGCCGTCGTAGGTGATCGTGCCCAGCGGCACCGGATCGAGCGGCACGATGTCCCAGCGCCCTTCGGCGGGCGCCTCGACCACGACCGTCTTGTGGAAATTATCCGACAGCGCGTCGACGATCTGGATGCCGTGGGCGGCGAACTCGGCCTCCGAGTATTCCTGGAGCGGACCGCCGCCGATGGGCTGGAACGTCACCTTGACGTGAACGTCGTTGCCCGCCTGCGACTCGGTCCACGACGCACGCATGACAAGGCCGGTGTCGGCCGGTGTCGTGTCCCAGCTGGCGATCAACGCTTTCGCCCGACCGGGCGTCAACACCTCGACCAACGAACCCGAGTAATCCGGATTGATGTGGAGGAGGATACCTGCGCGTAGATTGGCCCAGCCAAGGTCGACCTTGCCGGCCAAGGCGATATAGTCGTTGCTGGTGTCGCCGTCGAAGATGACCTGGCCGTAGGCGCCGACCGCGCCGGTGAAAGTGAACCCGAAGTCCGATGGCAGCGAGCCCGACAGCGTGCCCTTGAGCGTCAGCGAGGGTCCCACGTTCGATCCGGGCAGACCACCTTGCGACAGAACCCCTTCGATGCCCCCCGCGAGCGTGCCGTTGAGCAGACTTGCGTTGAGAGACAACGAGCCCTGGCCGAGTGTCAGATCGAACTTGCCCACGCCCGTGGCCTGGAAAAGATTCTCGTGCAGCGCAACCAGCTTGACCTGGCCGGCCACCTCGGAGTGCGCCTTGCTGCCGAACGGTATCTTGAGCAGAGAACCGCCCGTCGGCGACCCGATTTCCATCGAGAGCGCGTAACCATCGAGCGCCGTGATGCCGACGAGATCGCCGATCTCCCGTTCGATGCCCGGCGCCAGCACGCGCTGGATTTTCATCGGGTTGAGCCAAGCGAACGTCATGCTGCCGCCCAGCCCGAGCTGCGCGTCCGGCTGGTCGAGCGCCACGCGCGCCAGGTCGCGAACCTCCACCGACGCGCCGGCGATGTACAGGATCGGCACGGGAGTCGGCGTCGGCACCGGGATGGCGTTGGTCTTGCCTGCCTCGACCAGCAGCTTGAGGCTGTTGAACTGCATCGCGTCGTCCGCCGGCGGCGCGCCGATCGGATTGATGTTGATGGCGCCGATCTCGCCGCCGATCGACCCGATCGGCGTCTTGAACTTCGCGCCGAGCGCGATTTCTCGGATCGAATCATCCTGGAACTTCATCGTTCCGGTGACCTTGCCCAGTCCATAGCCGGCGAATGCAAGGCCGGCGTCGATCTCGATCTGGGCGTTGCCGCTGAGCTTGCCTTCGTGAATCTCGAGGAAGCGACCTTGCTTCAGCAGGTCGAGTTTCGCGCCCGGCGCGAATTTGTTCGCACCTTTCTCGAACAGCTGCGAGTTGATCGAGAACAGGCCGTTGACGCGCAGCGTATCGGTGTCGGGAACGTAGCTGAGCGCGAAACTGTCGACCGACGCCTGCCACTGCTTGGCAAAGGTCGTGAACGTCAGCGGAGGCGTGTGAACGTCCGCCACGCCCGCCGCGCCGGTCTCGATTCGCAACGGCGCGCCGATGGCGTCTAGGTCGAGCTGCTTCGAGCTGAAGCCGGCCGACAGCGTCAGCAGGCCGCCCAACTCCACGGCGTGCGGTTCCAGCTTGATGCTGGTGGGAGTGAAATCCAGGCCAGCCAGATGGATCGGCCCCGTCGTCTGGAACGTACTCTTGTCGGATCTGGCGGACGGGGCAATGAGATCGACCGTCGCGCCGGGGACGAGCAGCCGACCCGCCGTGCCCGAATAGATGTCGCCATGGACCAGGATGTGGTCGTCGTAGATCTCGGCCGACCCGTTCTTGATCGACAGCAGGTTGGCGTCGCCATCGTCGCGGCCGATGAAGAAATCGCCGTCGACCCGGCACATCTCCTCGCTGACGTGGGTGTGGGTGCCGCCGGTAACGATCATCGGCAGCGGTTCGGGGCAGTCGTCCGCCTTGATCCGCACGGTGGCCGGGTTGGAGATGTGCCCGGCGTTGTCCTTGATCGTGTAGGTGAAGCTGTCGGACTGGGGCGGGCGGTTCTCCGGCAGTTCGGTGAAGGGCTTGTTCGGCGTGTAGGTGGCCTTGCCGTCGTGGAGCGTGACCGTACCGTGCTTGGGCGCCTGGGTGATCTGGATCGAGTTGAGGTTGAGGTCGGCGTGGCCGTCCGGGTCGTCGTCGTTGAGGGCGAGGTCGATGACGACCGATCCCTTCTGCCCGTCGGCATAGGTGAACTCGTCGTTGTCGGCGTGTGGCCCCCCCCGTGCGGCGTGATGCTGACGTTGAAGCTCCACGAGAAACTCGTGCCCGGCTGCGGCGTGACGGTCGGCACGACGAAGAAGACGAACTTGTCCTCGGGGTGATCGAAGATGAAGGCGTCGCCGCCGTAATAGACGCCGTTGAACGTGAAGGCGTTGCCGATCGTGAAGGAGGCCTGGTTGAACGTGTTCTGCCCGGGGAAAATCTCGTCGACGCTGGTGTCGTAGAGCTGGATGTAGTTCGTGCCGTTGTCGATGAAAAAGCCGATCGACTTGGTGTTCTTGTTGAAGCGTTCGAAGTCGATCACCCAGTCGTAGCCACCGGGATCGACAGTGTATTCGCCGACGAAGGCGGGCAGGCCGCCCGAGGCGAAATCGGTAACCGTGGTAGCCATGGCGTCGTGCTCCCGAGCCCGACCGCGCGTCGCGAGCATGGCGACGGAGAGCGGCGGCGATGCCCGGCGACAGACACAGGGACCGCCAGATACGTTTATGGCTGAAGTAAACGCTCGATGAACGAGCGCTCATACCTCAATTTTTTGACGAGTCATTCCAGATTGGAATAGAGAATGCCGCGAGCGGATCGTCTTCGATGACAAAACAATGCTCCCTTTCATATAATTATCTCGATTTCCTCATGTCGACATGGAGCAGTTTGTCCTGTTCAATGGCTCGTAAAAAAACTTGCGCTGGCGTGTCGAATAGTCCGCTAAGAATCGGTCCGCGAGGCCGCCGCGCCCGAGTCCGGGCCATCGGGCGCGTTTCGTCGGCGGGCGGCATCGATGAACCTGCGTCAGATCGAAACGTTCCTGGCGGTCTACGAGGCGAGCTCTTTCAGCGCCGGCGCGGTGCGTCTGAAGATGTCGCAACCGACCGCCAGCAAGCTGATCGACGGGCTCGAACAGGAGCTCGGCTACAAGCTTTTCCTGCGCACCGGCGCACGTATTTCGCCGACGCCGCAAGCCCAGACGCTCTACGGCGAGATGGCCCGCGTCAAGCTCGGCTTCGAGCATCTGGTCGGGCACGCCCGCGAACTGAAATCGGGTGCCGAGGGCCGCGTCGTGATCGGCGCCAACCCGGTGCTGTCGGCCGACTTCGTGCCGCGGCTGATCGCGATCTTCGCCCGCCGCCATCCGCGCGCCCGCGTCCGGCTGGAGACCGACACCGGCCGCAACCTCGTGGCCAGCTTTCTCGCTGGCACGCTCGACATCGCGTTCGGCTCGCGCACCCTGCGCACGCGCCAGATGCCGGAGATGATGGTGGTGCCCGGCGGCCCGTTGCTCACGGTGCCCAGCGTCTGCGTCCTGCCCGTCGGTCACCGGCTGGCGAACCGCAAGACGCTGGCGCTGTCGGATATCGACGGCGAGGCCTATGTCGGCATGGCTGGCGAACCCGGCACCAGCCGCGACGTCGAGGAGCTGTTCCGCGACTCTGGCGTCCAGGTCCGCCTGGTCGCCGAGGCGACGACGCCGCTGGGCGCGTTGGCGCTGGTCGGCCAGGGCCTCGGCGTGACCTTGTCGGCCGACTACGGCGTGCGGGCGCTGCCGGCGAGCGCCCGGGTGGTGGCCCGCCCGATCGCGCCCTCCTTCGTCGCCTCGATCGAATACCAGGTGTCGGACAAGACCGCCCATTCGCCGCTGGTGAAGGCGTTCGCCGACATCGCGCGCGCCAACGCCGAGGCGGTCCATCGCGACATCGTCGCGGACCTGTTCGCGACATGACGGCCACGACACGCCGTCGGGGAATAAGGTCCGCCGCCGCGGGTTCGTTCGATGGGTGAACGTCGGCGACGGATCGCCGCGCGCGGAAGGAAACGATGAATCTCCAGTAGATCGAGGCGTTCCTCGCGGTCTACGAGGAAGAGTCCTTCAGTGCGGGCGCGACACGCCTGAAGCTGTCGCAGCCGACCGCCAGCAAGCTGGTCGACGCGCTCGAACGCGACCTCGGCTACCGGCTGTTCCAGCGCAACGGCGCCCGCATCGCGCCGACACCCGAAGCCCAGTCGCTCTACGTCGAGATGGCGCGCGTCAAGCGCGGCTTCGACCATCTGCTCGACCGCGCCCGCGACCTGCGCGAGGAGACCACCGGACGCCTGGTGATCGGTGCCAACCCGGTGTTGTCGGCCGATTTCATGCCGCGCCTGATCGAGCGTTTCGCCCGCGCCCATCCCGGCGTCCAGATCCAGCTGGAGAGCGACAACGGCCGCAACCTGATCGAAGCCTGGCTGTCGGGCATGATCGACATCGGCTTCGTCACCCGGTCGGCCGGCTCGCGCGCGCTGGCGGGCGCCTCGACGCTGCAAGCCAACCACCTGATCGACATCGGCACGGTGTTTGCGCTACCGGCCGGCCACCGGCTCGCCAACGCCGCGCGGATCGATCTCGCCGACCTCGCGGGCGAGCCCTTCGTGGCACTGACCGGCGACGCGGGCTCGCGGCGCGAACTCGACGCGGCGCTGGCGCGGGCCGGCGCCCCGGTACGGATCGTCGCGGAAGCCTCGACGCCGCTGGCGGCCGTGGCGCTGGTGGCGCGCGGCCTCGGCGTGGCGCTGGTGTCGGACCTGGCGGTGTTCGCCTGCGCCGGCCGCGATCGCGTCGTGGCGCGTCCGATCTCGCCTCCGATCGGCAGCGTGATCGACTATGCCGTCAGCGACGAGAAGCGCCAGTCGCCGCTGGTGAAAGCCTTTCTCGCGATGGCCCACGCCGACGCCGCCGGCATCCACCGCGACATCGTTGGCGACCCGTTCGGCTGACGCCGGCCAGCCCCCGCGGCGACGCAGGCGCGCCTTGCCGCCTGTGTTGTCGACGGCGCGCGCGACGCCTTGTAGGGTCGCGGCCGACCGGCGACGGACACATTCCAGGAGAACGCGACGATGATGTACGAGCTCAGCGAAGAACACCGCATGCTGCAGGAAACGGTGGCGAAGTTCGTCGACAACGAACTGATGCCGCTGGAGAAGGCGGTTCTCGCGCGCGACATCGCGGGCCAGCCGATCGGCCTCACCGACGAGGAGGTCGGGCCGCTGCTCAAGAAGTGCAAGGCGCTGGGCCTGTGGGGCCTCGACGTGCCGGAGGAGTTCGACGGCGCCAACCTGCCGGCGATCGCCCTGATGGGCGTCCAGGAGGAGATCGGCCGCACCGTCGTGCCCTTCACCTTCCCGCCCGATTCGCCCAACCTGCACATGCTCGCCAAGACGGTGAACGAGGAACAGCGGATCAAGTATCTCGATCCCTACGCGCGGGGCGAGGCGACCTCGGCGATCGCGATTTCGGAACCAGGTGCCGGTGGCGATCCGGCCGGCATGACGACGAAGGCAGTCAAGGACGGCGATCACTGGACCATCGATGGCCGCAAGATCTGGATCAGCCGCATCCCCAAGGCCGATTTCACGATCGTCATGGCCGTCACCGACGGCGAGAAGCGGGCGCATGGCGGCATTACCGCGTTCCTCGTCGACAAGGGCACGCCGGGCATGATCATCCAGCGCGAGATCCCGATGCTGGGTGGCCAGCGCACCTACGAGGTGGTGTTCGAGAATTGCCGCCTGCACGAGCGCCAGGTGCTGGGCCGGGTCGGCAACGGCTTCGCGCCGATGCAGCTGCGCCTCACCGTGCGCCGCCTCCAGATGGGGGCGTGGTGCATCGGCATGGCGCGGCGCGCGCTGGACATGATGATGGGCCACGTCACCCAGCGCGTGACGTTCGGCGCCAAGCTGTCGGACCGCCAGGCGATCCAGTGGTGGATCGCCGACGCCGCCACGAAAATCCACGCCTGCCGCCTGATGGTGATGGACGCCGCCGCCAAGTCCGACGAGGGCCGTGACGTGCGCACCGAGGCCTCGATGATCAAGGTGTTCGCCACCGAGATGGTGACCGAAATCGTCGACCACGCCATGCAGTCGTTCGGCGCCATGGGCGTCACCAAGGAGCTGCCGCTGCAGCTGATGGCTGCCAAGGCGCGCACCATGCGGGTCTACGAGGGACCTAGCGAAGTGCATCGCATGGTGATCGCGCGCCGCCTGATCGGCGCGGTGCGCTGAGGACGGGATCGGGTTGGGCTGGAGTCACGTCCGGGGAGGATTCCATGGGTCTGCTGAGCGACGAGGAACGCGCCGGGCTGCTGCCAGCCGAGACCGCCGCCTATCCCTCGCCGGTGCCGACGCAGGTGGTGTCGAGCGACGAATTCATGCCGGTGCCGCAGACCGACCGGCAGCGACAAGTGCAAGCGCGCGTGCATGAACTCGGCGAAACGCTCGGCCGCCGCAACGGCCTGTCGCGGCGCCGCTTCTTCCAGACCGCGGCCGGCATGGCGACGGCCTTCGCGGCCATGAACGAGGTCTATGGCCCGCTCTACGGCGTGCGACCGGCGGAGGCGCGCGACGTCGATGTCGCCGCCGACCTGGCGCAGCGGATGGCCGGCGAATTCGTCATGGACGTCCACACCCACTTCCTGCGCGACGATACCCGTCTGGAGGGCTTCGCGCGCGGCCGCGAGAACGTCGGCAAGGCGGGCTGGAATCCGGCCTTGGTCGGCAAGCCGCAGACTCTCGACGACCTGAAATACCCCAACTGGTTCAAGGAAATCTTCCTCGACAGCGACACCAAGGTGGCGCTGATCAGCGGCTCCCCCACGGAGGAGCCCAGGGACTGGTTCCTCACCAACGAAATGAAGTTCCAGGCCCGCGCCAAAGTGAACGCCGAGGCGGGCTCCCGGCGTGCCCTGTCGCACGCGATTTTCACCCCCGGCATGCCGGGCTGGCTCGACGACGTCGACCGGGTGATCGCTACCCTGAAGCCCGATTCGTGGAAGGGCTACACCGTCGGCGACAACACCAACAAGCACCTCGCCCACCATCCCTGGCGGATGGACGACGAGAAAACGATGTATCCCTTCTACGAGAAGATCCAGAAGGCCGGCCAGAACATCGTCTGCGTCCACAAGGGCCTCTACCCGCCCTCGACCGAGCAGCGTTTCCCACATCTGACGCCCTACGCCAAAGTCGACGACGTCGGCCGCGCCGCGCGCGACTGGCCCGGTATCCGGTTCGTGATCTACCACTCCGCCTACCGCTGGGCCGCCGGCGGCCGTGCCGAGGACGGGTTCGCCCAGTTCGAGCGCACCGGCCGGGTCGAATGGACCAGCGATCTCGCAGACATTCCGGCCAAATTCGGCGTCTCCAACGTCTACGGCGATCTCGGCCAGATCTTCGCCCAGACCACCGTGGTCGAGCCGCGCCTGTGCGCGGCCCTGATGGGCATCCTGGTCAAGGGTCTCGGCGCCGACCACGTCGTCTGGGGCACCGACGCGGTGTGGACCGGCTCGCCGCAATGGCAGATCGAGGCGCTGCGCCGGCTCGAGATTCCCGAGGACATGCGCAAGCAACACGGCTTCGAACCGCTCGGCGCCGCCGACGGACCGGTCAAGCGGGCGATCTTCGGCCAGAACTCGGCCCGCATGTACCGCTACGACGTCCAGAAGGCCGGCCTCGCGACCGACCGCTTCAGCATTGCCAAGGCCGACTACGAGAAGACCGGCCGCGATCCCAGCAACCTGCGCTACGGCTTCGTCGCGCCGGGCTGACGGTGCCGCCCCCGTCGGGTCCCCGCGGCGACATCGCCGCGACGCTTGTCCGATCCACACCCCCCGCCCCGGTGCTTTCGCCGGACACGCCCGGACGGAGCCGGACACGGCCCGAATTCGCCGGACGAAGCCCGTTTTCGCCCGGACAACCGCCGGACAGCCTCCGGACAAGGGTCCGACACACCGGACAGCTCCCGGACAGACGGAACCACATCGCCGCGGACAGAGCCGGCCGACACCGCGCATGACGCATTCCGCGCCGGAAACGAGCATTGCTCGATCCCGACGACCGCCTTTCGATGCAGTTTCCACGATCTATTTTTTCAATTCTAATTATGCATTTATAAACACCTTTTGTCAAGACGACACCGCGCCCGCGGCCCGACCGGAAGCACGGCGGCCTCGACAGACGTCCGGCGCGGGCGACAGCGGCGCGTCGAGACGGTCCTTGACCGTCCGCCCATCCCGACGCCAGGGCGATCCCGCCCGCGTGGTTGCGGTCGCGCCGCCCTTCCAGTATTGAAGGCGCGTCGCGCGACATGCGGGACCCGTAGCTCAGCTGGATAGAGCGCTGCCCTCCGAAGGCAGAGGTCGTGGGTTCGAATCCCGCCGGGTCCGCCATTCTTTTCAATAGGTGAGCAATTTTTAGCGGACACCCGCTTTGCACCGGGGAAACGCGGGGGAAACATGCGGTGCGATTTGGGCGCCACTCCGGCGCACCGCGACGCGGCCATCGCGAGGCGCTACTGCCCGAAATTTGACAGCAATATTGCCCAACTTATCCACCAGCTTCGCGCGCGCGCGTACTGGTATCTAAATTCCCCGTCCGAACATCGACCGCCTCGCGCGCGCGTAGGCATTCCGAATCCCGGCGCACCCTCACAACAGCCGCCCGGCGCTGGCGTCCGCCAATAACCCCGGATCGTTGTTCCTGACGTTGCCAACGCGCACGTCGACCGGCCACAGCCTCAGCCAGTCGGACGGACAGGGCCGCACAAGGTCGGCAGGCGTGCCCTCGCCTTCCTCGCCCAGCCAGCGCGGCCAGTCGTCGGCCGCCAGTATCACCGGCATCCGGTCGTGAATCGCTTCCATGGCCTCGTTCGCGGCCACCGTGACGATGGCGAACGTCTCGACCGTCTCGCCGGCCGGCGACTGCCAACGCTCCCACAGCCCGCCCAGCGCCAGCGGCTCGCCCGATTGCAGGCCGATGGCGAACGGCTGCTTGGCCTTGCCCTCGCGCTTCCACTCATAGAACGCGGTCGCGGGCACGATGCAGCGGCGACGGCGGAACGCGTCCCGGAACATGGGCTTTTCCGCCACCGTCTCGCCGCGCGCGTTGATGGCCTTGGCGCCGATGCTCAGGTCTTTGGCCCAGCGCGGCACCAGCCCCCAACGCAAGAGGTCGAGGCGCCGCGCGCCCGTGTCGGGATCGAGGCGCACAAGGCCCAGGTCTTGCGTCGGCGCGGCGTTGAAATTGGCCTGGAGATTGACGGGCGGATTGGTGGTCTTGAATACCCGCCGCATGG
>CAMDVZ010000170.1 GCA_945878895.1 Caenispirillum bisanense
TCCAGCGACGGTGGCAGCAGATAGCTGGTCTCGCGGTCCGTCGGGCGGAAGTTGCTCATCGCGGGGCGCTCCTTCGCAAAGCCGTCCCACGATTCTATACGGACGCGATTCCCGTGGGAATCCCCGACCATCCCCCACGATGCTTTAAATCCGACAGGCTGCTAGCCCGGATATCCCGCGTGGTCTCCGCCAGCGACCCGAACAGCGGGCGGGCCGCCTTGAGCGTGCGTACGAAGCTCCGGCCGCGAAGGCTCTCGACGTCGGATACCCGAACCCGGCCGGTGACGATCGCGCCGCCATCGCCGTCCGGAATCGTCGCGCCCGGCCGCACCTCGGTGAGGGCCTGCCACGCCTCGACGTCGGACACTTCGGCGATCACCGCGATCTCGTCCACGCCGGTAGACGCCGTGGCCCGGAAGCGGCGGCCGGAGCGGCGTTGCGCGAGCAGCCGTTGCAGCCTGGGGTCCATCGTAATCGTCTCGATGGTCGTGAAGCGAAGCGGGCGTTCCGCGAGCCTACCGGCGTCGATTTCAGCGCTCATGTCCGGTCCTCCGACCGCGCCACGACACGTGGCGCGAGGTCGTCAGACTAGGTCGCCCGGGGCAGGGTCGACGGTGGGGTTTCTCACAGTCGGCGCTGAACCGAGTCGACCGGCGATGATAGTCGGGCGACGCTGTTTTCCGGTTCCGGTCAATCGCGTCCGCCCGCGCCTCAGATCAGATGCCCGCTCTTCTCGGCCTTGGTGCGCAGGTATTTCTCGTTGTGACCGTTGGCCGGGAAGACGTGGCGGACGCGTTCGACGACCTCGATGCCGTAGTCGCGCAGCTGGCCGATCTTCTCGGGGTTGTTGGTCATCAGCCGCACCCGGCCGATGCCCATCTGGCGCAACATCGTGGCGGCCGGCCAGTAGAGGCGTTCGTCGGGATCGAAGCCGAGCTGCTCGTTGGCGTCGACCGTGTCGAAGCCGAGATCCTGGAGCTGGTAGGCGCGCAGCTTGTTGACGAGGCCGATGCCGCGGCCTTCCTGGGCTAGATACAGCAGCACGCCGGACCCGGAGCGGGCGATCTCGGCGATGGCGCCGCGCAGCTGCTCGCCGCAATCGCAGCGCAGGCTGCCGAGAAGGTCGCCGGTGAAGCATTCCGAATGCAGGCGGATCAGCACCGCCTCGGTCGGGTCGATCTCGCCGATCACGATGGCGAGGTGCTCCTTGCCGCCTTCGCCCGAGCGGAAGGCCACGATGCGGGCGTTCTCGGCGTTCTCCAGCGGCACCCGCGCGTCGGCCACCGGGCGCAGCTCGAAGGCGGCGGTCTTTTCGTAGCCGCGCGCGTCGGCGGCGTCGAGATAGAGCGCGTCGCGCTCGCGTGCCCAGTCGCGCCACGCCCGCTTCGGATCGCGCGCCAGCGGACCCAGCACGACCGCCGGCATCAGGCGGGCCAGCTTGGCCAGACCGATGGCGGCGTCCGCGACACCGGGCGCGTGGCTGACGACGGGGCGCGACAGATGGCGGGCGGCGGCGTGCGCGCGCTGGTCCGGCGCGGTTGGCTGCAGGATGACGTCGACCCGCACGCCCACCGGCAGGCCCAGCGTCACGGGCTTGTTGGCGCCGCCCATGCCGCCCGCGATATGCGGCGGGATCTCGATGCCGACGGCCTCGGCGCGCCGTCGCGTGGTGACCAGGACGGGCGCGTCGTTCGACAATGCCCGCAAACGTCCCAGCGCCGGATCGCCGCAAGACTCGGCAGCGACGACGAGCGCCGCAGATCCGTCGTCGTCGCGCACCAGCACGATGCCGCCACGCCGCAATTCCGCGATGGCGCGCTCGACGGCGACCAGCGCGGCGGCGGGGTTGGGGTCGACCAGGACGGGCGTCGACGGATCGTCGTCGGGCGGCAGGAGCGGTGTCAGCGGCATGGTCGCTATGTAGGCGATGGCAAGCCGGGAGTCACGGGGGCGACCACGCGACAGCCGCACGCGCTCCCGCAGGCCGGAAATCGGCCAGCGAAAACAAGGCGGTAGATGGGGCAGAAAAATAAGATCAGCATGATGATCTTAATGCTTGACCATCAAGATCAGTATGTTGATCTTGATGCCATGCTCGATATCCCGCCCAACGAGATCAAGACGCGTATCGCGTTCGACAGCCCGTGGTGGGGGCTGACCGACGACGCGGAGGCGGCGCGTGTCTGGCGAAAGCGCGTTGACTCCTGGCTGGAGCGGGCGTTTCTCGACGGCTTCGTCGCGCTCGTCACGCTGCGGACCGTCAACCGCGCGCCGGTGCTGATGGGGCCACGCCGCGTCGGCAAGACGGTCCTGCTGCACCAGACGGCGGCACGCCTGATCGATCGCGGCGTCGATCCAAGACGCATCCTCTACGTCTCGATAGACAATCCCGTCTATGTCGGCCTCGGCCTCGAACGCTTCCTGACCTACTTCCGCGAAATCCACGGCCACGGCACGACGGACGATCTCTATCTGCTGTTCGACGAGGTCCAGTATCTGAAGGACTGGGAGCGGCACCTGAAGTCGGTGGTCGATTCCTATCCCTCGATGCGCTTCATCGTGTCGGGATCGGCCGCGGCCGCGCTGAAGGCCAAGAGCGCCGAATCGGGCGCCGGCCGGTTTTCCGATTTCCTGCTGCCGCCGCTGACGTTTCCGGAATTCCTCGACTTCCGGAGGGTGCCGCGCGACGCCGACCATGACCGGCTGAATGCCGAGCTGGTCGACTACGTGAATTTCGGTGGCTTCCCGGAGACCGTGCTGGCCGAGGACATCCGCCACAACATGAGCCAGTTTGTCGCCAACGACGTGATCGACAAGGTGTTGCTGCGCGATCTGCCGAGTCTCTACGGCATCCGCGACCAGAACGACCTCAAGCGGTTGTTTTCGGTGATTGCCTACAACACCGGCCAGGAAGTCGATCTCTACGGCCTCAGCAAGCAGTCCGGCGTCACCAAGAACACCCTGCGCAGCTACCTCGAATTTCTCGAAGCGGCGTTTCTGGTGCATCGCCTCCATCGCGTCGATGCCAGTGCCAAACGGTTCCGGCGCGCCACGACCTTCAAAGTCTATCTCGCCAACCCGTCGCTGCGCGCGGCCTTGTTCGGCGAGGTCCTGGCCGACGATCCGAAATTCGGCTTCATGGCCGAGACCGCCTTCGCCGCGCATGCCGCCGCGAGCGGAGACTGGCGCGACTACTACTATGCGCGATGGAAGGACGGCGAAGTCGACTTCGTGAAACTGTCGTCCGACCTGTCGAGCGTGGTGGCCGCGTTCGAACTCAAATGGAGCGATCGGTCGACGAAACACCTGCTCGCCGCGAGTCCGCAGCTTGTGCCTTTCATCGAGCGAAATGGTGTGTTCTTCAGTTATCTCCTCGCCAGATCGGGAAGCCAACTCATGGAAATCACGCCCGACGACGGCGAGGGCGAAATCGTCGGCCCGGCGGCAAGCAACTCGTGGGCTGGGAACCGGGCCGATGCTCCTTCGGGCGTCAACCTGTTGCGAACGCCGTTGTCGCTCTATCTGGCGAACCGGAGCGACATCTCGCCTTTCCTCACGGAGGGGAGTCGATGCCTGGTCGATCAACACGACGTTCTCCTGACTCGCCGGACCGCGGATAGATCCTTGTCCGATCGATGGTCGGATCCGATCAGGCTCAGTATCCGCGACGTATTCGCCAAGCAGGAGTGACCGGAATTGGCCATGACCACCATCTACCACGCCTTCGACCAGGCCGGCCTCGACGCCGCCTACAACAACCGCAATCACACGCCGGACTTCCAGCGTTACGTCGATCGCTGGGCGGCCGGCAGCGACGCGGCGCGCGCGACCGTGCCGTCGGTGCGCGACCTGAACTACGGGCCGAGCCCGCGCCAGACGCTCGACGTGTTCCGGCCGGCCGCGGCGTCGCCGCCGGGAGGGCGGCCGGCGCTGATGTACGTGCATGGTGGCTACTGGCAGGGCAACCACAAGGACGGCTACGCGTTCCCGGCCGCGCAAGTCACGGCGGCGGGCGCGCTTTACATTCCCGTCACCTACGATCTGTGTCCCGCGGTGACGATGACGGAGCTGGTCGCCCAGCTGCGGCGCGCCGTGATCTGGTTGCACCGCAATGCCGCCGGCATCGGGCTCGATCCGCACCGCATCGTGGTGGCGGGCCATTCCGCCGGCGGTCATCTCGCCGCCACGCTGGCCCAGACCGACTGGACCGCGCATGGTTTGCCGGCCGCGGCGCTGGCGGGCGCCGTGCCGTTATCGGGGCTGTACGATCTCGAACCGATCCGGCTCTGTTACCTCAACGCCGCCTGCCGCATGGACGCGGCCGAAGCCCGTGCGTTGAGTCCGATCCATCACGTTGCCCGGCGGCCGATTCCGTTGCTGCTGGCGGTCGGTGGCGCCGAACTGCCGGAGCTGGTGCGCCAGACCCGCGACCATGGCGCGGCGCTGGCGACGGCCGGCGTGGCACCCGAGGCCATCGTCGAGACGCAGGGCGGCAACCATTTCTCGATCGTCGATTCGTTGTTCGAACCGGCCGGGCCGTTGTGGCCGGCCCTGACGCGCATGATGGGGCTCTGAGCCGCTGGCCACGGGGCGATGACCCGACCGTGAACGGACGTGACGCGCATCGACTCGATAGCCGGTGCAGGATGGAGGCCCGAATCGCGGAAATAGTATAGGTCATGGACATCCAGCGCGGCACATCCGGCCAGCGTCCCTCGAACGTACCGGCGGACATCATGACCAAGGGCAAGAAGATCCTGCTGATCGACGACGATGCGTCCCTGCGCGCCGTGCTGGCCGAACAGCTCGACCTCTACGACGGCTTCGCCACCGTGCTGGCCGCCACCGGCGCGGAGGGCCGCGAGAAGGCCAAGGGGGCGCTGTTCGACGCCATCCTGCTCGATGTCAGCCTGCCCGACGCCGACGGGCGCGACATCTGCAAGCTGATGCGCCGCGACGGCGTGCGGGCGCCCATCATCATGCTGACCGGCGCCGACACCTACGCCGACGCCATCCTCGGCCTCGATTCCGGCGCCAACGACTACATCACCAAACCGTTCCGCATCAACGTGCTGCTGGCGCGCCTGCGTGCCCATCTGCGCCAGCACGAGCGCAGCGAGGACGCCATCCTCCATATCGGTCCCTACGAGTTCCAGCCGGCGGTCAAGATGCTGGTCGAGAACGGCGGCAAGAAGAAAGTCCGCCTGACCGAGAAGGAAACCTCGATCCTGAAATATCTCTACCGCGCCGGCCCGCGCTCGGTCGGCCGCGACCAGCTGCTGGGCGAGGTGTGGGGCTACAACGCCGGCGTCACCACCCACACGCTGGAAACCCACATCTACCGCCTGCGCCAGAAGATCGAGAAAGACCCCGCCCAGGCCCAGATCCTGCTCACCGACAAGGGCGGCTACCGGCTCCAGCCGTGAGATCGCGAGCCCGCGCCCGGGGATGAAAGCGGCGCCTGACTCGTATCGCCTTCCACACGAGTGCGTGGAGATGTCGATGTCGGGTCCCGAAAGCCTCGCCGCCGAATGGCTGGCGATGGTGCTGCTGGCCGGCCTGGGCGCACCCGCGGCGCTGCCGGCGCGCGGCTCTCCGACGAGCGGGCCATTTCCGGCGGTGGCCGAACGGGTTCTCGACGGCGACACCGTGCGGGTGCGGGCCCGGATATGGCCGGGGCACGAGGTCGTGGTCGACGTCCGGCTGCGTGGCATCGACGCGCCCGAACTGCGCGGCCGTTGCCCTGGCGAGCGCGGTCTGGCGGTGCGTGCCCGCGAGGCGGTCGAGGCGATGGTCGACGGCCGGGTTCTGTCCCTGCGCGACGTGACGATCGACAAGTACGGTGGGCGCGTGGTGGCGCGGCTGTCGCTGCCCGACCGCACCGATATCGGCCAGGCGCTGCTGTCGCGCGGCCTGGCGCATGTCTACGAGGGCGGCGCGCGCGATCCGCGGGCATGGTGTGGCGGCGGCGGCCCGGACCCCGGAGCAACCGCGCGATAGCGCTCGCCGGCAGCGATCGCCGCTTCAGCCGGCGCGGCGGCCCATCACGATCGCCTTGCGGATCGACGCCAGCGGCGCGGAATCGTCGTAGGCGACGCCTTCGCCGTCCGGTCGCACGCCGAGATCGCGCCACAACGCCGCCAGGTCGACTGTGATCGAGGCACCGAGATGGCGCTCCACCATCCCCGTCATCAGCGGCGCGCCGAGCGCCTCGTCGCAGCGCTCCACCCAGGTCGCCAGCGGCCAGCGTTCCGAGGGCGTGGCGTCGCCGCCCGCCCGCAAGGCGCCGCGCAGGCAGTCCTCCAGGCCTTTCGCTCCCGCCGTGGCGCGGCGGATCTCGATGTCGGCCAGCAGCATGAAAAGGCCGCCACCCCAGTAGGGCGATCCGCCGGTCAGGCCGTTCTGCAGGGCCGCCACGCCGCGTGGCATGTTGTCGATCCACTCGCGCCACACCATCGCCTCGGGTTTGAGCCCGGCGCGGGCGCGGATGACCGGCTCGACATAGGTCGCCACGCCTTCCATCGCCCACGAACTGCGACCCTGGACGAACGGCATGCCGGTGTGGACGAACTCGTGCGGCAGGATCCAGTCTTCGGCGAGATCGGCTTCGCTCGCCCGCGCGCCGACCTGCAGCATCGCCGACACGCCGCCGCCCGGCACCACGCGGCCAAACACCACGCGCGGCCGGCCCGGCACCGGCACGACGGTCAGCAGCACGCGGGTCGTGGTGAAGCCGTGCCAGTATTCGACATGGGCACGCGCGATCGTCTCGATCCATGCCAGCAGCGTCGCGCGCGACAGCGCCAGCTCGCCGTCGAGGAAGGCGATGTCGAGGACCGCTCCCCGGCCATCGCCTGCTTCGCCCGCCGCCGGCACCGCGACGCGGGCGCGCTCGAAGCGTCCGATCGCGGTGTAGCCGGCGAACCGCACGGTCGTGCCGGCCAGCCGCTAGGCGCCGTCCTTTCGCGGCAGTGGCAACGCCACCTGCTAGCCGGCCGGCGCGTCGATGCGAATGTCGAGCGTCGGGATCGCCACGCCGACCAAGCGCGGCGCCACCAGCCAGCCCGACAGGATCGACAGGACGCCACCACCACGGCGGACGCCCAGCGACACGCGGTCGATTTCGCCCGCCCACGCCGCCAGATCGAAGCGGTAGCGGAAGGTCGCCACGCCCTCGCGCGAGACCGCCCGCCAGACGCCGCCCGGTGCGGCGGCCGTTTCGGCGCCGGCATCGCGCGTCTGGCTGGCATGGGCGGTGCTGGCCGGGTTGTCGAACCCGAACACGACGTCTTGCGCCGAGCGGCAGCGCCACGTCACGTCGAGCGCGGGTCCCGCGCCGGGACGCGCCTCGACCACCACGCGGGCCTCGCAGTCGGCGGTTTGCGCCCGCGCCGCGGCGGCACCGGCGAGCAGGGCGCAGACGCCGGCGAGCGCGGTCCGGAAAAGTCGCGATGTCATCGCTGATCCATGGCTGGGGCGGGAGGGCGAGCCTAGCGCCGCCGGGCGCCACGACGTCATCACCTTCGCGCCGTTCACGCAGTCGTGACGACGTCGCGGGCGACCGGTCGATCCGCCGGCGCGGCCGGCGCGTAATCCTCGATTCGACCGCTGCCGCCCCACACGCTTTCGTGACGCGACATCGCCCCGCCTCGCGCGAGCGTGAAGCCCGGTGATGGCGAAACCGGTTCATGGTCCTTGCGTGGCGGGCAGCCGTTCGCCGCGATGTTTCAAAGGGAGCCTACGTCCATGTCCATCAAGACCTCCGCGATGATCGCCACTGCCGCCGCCGCCATGTTCGCCGCCGGCGCCCTGACCAGCGTCGCCAACGCCCAGGCGGGCGCCAAGTGCACCGGCATCAATTCCTGCAAGGGCACCAGCGCCTGCAAGACCGGCACGTCGGCCTGCAAGGGCGTGAATGCCTGCAAGGGCCAGGGCTGGGTTTCGACCAAGGATGCCGGCGAGTGCACCACCAAGGGCGGCAAGGTCCTCGGCTAGCCACGGCACGCACGCCGCCCCGCCGCGCTCCACGCGCGGCGCCGGGCGACGGACGCAAGGGCGTCGCGGATCACCGCGGCGCCCGTTGCGTGTCCGGATGGCAACCAGCCGCGGGAGTCGCCGAAAACTCATACCTTCCCCTGCCAACGGCGGGGGAAGGTGCCCGAAGGGCGGATGGGGGTGGGTGGTACGGCACGTACGGCCGTCAACATCCGGTCGCGTCGTCGATCCAGCCGCGCGAAGCGCAACCTCATTCCGTTCCCGCTATCGCGTACCATGGAATGGAGAGGGGTTGCGCTTCGCGCGGTCTTATCGGCGGCACGACCAGTCACCGGCATCATGCGTGTAGCGCGACCCATCCCCATCCGCCCTTCGGGCACCTTCCCCCGCCGGTGGCGAGGGAAGGTATGAAAGTGACGGGCTGCACATGTCCCGACCTCCGCGAACCATTGCTCCGGGTCGACGCGGACGCGACGCGTGAATAGGGTGAGGCCATGACGTTTCCACGCGCGAGGTCGCGCCACCAACCCGCCGCGAGCGTGCCGTGAGCGCGGCGAACGGCTTCGCCGGCTTCGGTCTCGGCCTGCGGCACCAGCACTACGAGGCCATCGCGGGCGCGGCGCGCGAGGCGGTCGGCGCGCGCGTCGACTGGTATGAAGCGCTGAGCGAGAACTACATGGCGCCGGGTGGCCGGCCGCTGGTGTGGCTCGACCGGGTGCGGCGCGACCGGCCGGTCGCCCTGCACGGCGTGTCGCTGTCGATCGGCGCCACCGATCCGCTCGATCCCGACTATCTGCGCGACCTGAAGACACTGGTCGAGCGCGTCGAGCCGGCGGCGGTGTCGGACCATCTCTGCTTCACCGGCCATGCCGGGGTGAACCTGCACGATTTGCTGCCGCTGCCCTACAGCGAGGAGGCACTGGCGCACGTCGCGGCGCGGGTCGGCGAGGTCCAGGATTTTCTCGGACGCCGCATCCTGCTGGAGAACGTGTCGAGCTACGTGCAATACGCCGAATCGCAGCTGAGCGAGTGGGACTTCCTGGCCGAAATCGCGGCCCGCGCCGATTGCGACATACTGCTCGACGTCAACAACATCCACGTCAGCGCCTTCAACCACGAGTTCGATCCGCGCGCCTATCTCGCGGCGATCCCCGTGGCGCGCGTCAAACAGATCCATCTCGCGGGCCACCTCGACATGGGCACCCACATCGTCGACACCCACGACCATCCGGTGATCGAGGACGTGTGGTCGTTGTACGCCACGGCGATCGCCCGCTTCGGCATGGTGCCCACCATGATCGAACGCGACGCCGACATCCCGCCCTTCGCCGACCTGGTGGCCGAACTCGACCACGCCCGGATCGTCGCGGCGACGGCGCTGGCGGAGCGGAAAGCGGGCGCATCGTGATGGGCGGAGTCGACACGTCGAGGCATGCTTCGCGCAAACGTCGAGGAGCGCACGACGAGGGGGGGATTTCCATCATCACTCATACCTTCC